>CAOKJI010000192.1 GCA_948468495.1 uncultured Dorea sp.
CTATACATATCTTATAGAGAGCTCCGTACTTCTTTTCCATCCAGATACTTTTAATTCTCCAATTCAACAATCAGATAGAATCCCCGGTCCGTCTCCTCAATCTTTTGAATCATCCCTGTCCGGGACTTGATGCGTTCCGTTGTCCGGTAAATCCCCGACATAGCAACCGAAGGTTCTACCAAATACGTATATCTGCCGGCACTGGGACTCCGCTCGCTGATGCGGACTTCCTGCCCTTCTTCCACCTGCCCCGGCCTCTCCATCTTAAATCTTTCCAGTCTCATCTAATCCCTCACCAAACCTTTCTTCTCCATTCTTAACTGTTAAAATACATTTTCATCCCTGCTTTGACTGCGCAAAACTTAAAAATGTATCTGAGACTGATATAATTATATCAGCTTTCTCTCTGATTGTCTTCGATTTTGCTATCTTCAGCACCTGCCCCATAACGAATCGCTCCTGCACAGACAATCCACATTCCCAGATAACCCATACGCGGTATTCCGGTTTCAAAAAAACCAAATACTACTAAAATAATAATCATTGCAATCAGCCCTGCCGTCATCAATACAATTCTGCCTATTTTACACATAAAAATACACCTCACTTCCCATAGTCAAGACTATAGCAAATAAGGTGTCCCTTAATCTGTACACGCTCTACTCTATGATTTTAAAATCGTCGTCCTCTTCTAAGTCATCTCCCAGCTCCAACTCAGATTCATCTTCCAAATCATCCTCAGAATACTCATCCTCATCGTAATCAAAATCATCCAGCTCTTCATCCAGAATATCGTCTTCCGGATAATCATCCAAAAGCAGTCTCGCTTTCTCAACTTCCGTCTCTCTGGATATCTGCCGTTTCTTCTCGTCCGCTCTCTTCTCCTGCTTCCTGCCTACCTGTCTGGAACGCATAATAAACTGCACGCACATACACAAAATAATCAACGCAAGCGGAATTGCAATCACTGCAATCATATTCTTATTCAGCCCCACCATAGATACTACGGCGCTGCCAGCCATAAAGCCTCCGCTTATAGAAGTAACAATAATTACAAGAGCATCAAAGACCTTCATTGTAACGATTGCAACAATCAGGCCAAGCGCAAGACTGATTCCAAGTACAGGGAGCGTGCTCATCTTCGTGATTAGCACACAGAGTCCGGTTACAAGAAATATCATATAGAAGAAAATCCCGACTTTATAAAAGATGCAGGCCAGCACTGCCATCAAAAGCGCACCTCCGAGCATAACTCCTACAGACGCCATCTCGGATAGATTCGCCGCACTGGCTATTCCGCCGCCTGCCGCTGCTCCCAGAAGAAATCCCATGAATGCAGCCCACACTCTTACCAGCTTCAATCCAAACAAGCCAATCATCAGACCTATCACGATTGTAATAATCAGTACGGTCATGTTCTGCAAAAAAAGCATCCCGGTTCCGGTAATCTGATCAATACGTGTTACTACTTCATTCATTCTTCTTCTCCTTCGCGTTCTCTCATTCAGCCGTATTTGTGAAGTATATCACAAATCTGCTTAAAATGCAACGGAGCCTGTCTCTGTTCCGTTAATTACATAGTACACCGCATTCTCTTCCGGCTTAATATAAAGATCCATCGTTTTGATATCGCCAATCTTCCCGCCAGATTTGGTCCACGCCTTCTTAACGTCGGCAATCATCGTCTTCTCTTCCACCTTCTTGCTGCCATATTCAACGTAAGCGCTTACTTTGATTTCTTTCTTTGCCGCAGGCTTTTTTGCTGCCTTAGGAGCAGATTTCTTCTCTGCCTTCTTCGCTTCCGTCTTCTTCGGCTCAGCTTTCTTTACGGCTGCAGTCTTCGCCTCTGCCTTCTTTACTTCTGCGGTCTTCGGCTCTGCCTTTTTGCCAGCTGCGGCTTTCGCCTCTGTTTTCTTTGCTGCTGCAGCTTTCACTTTTGTTTCCGCCGCATCTGTCTGTGGTTTTGCGATGTCTGCTACTTTCGCTTCAACCGTATTCACAGCCGTTGTCTTACTTGTTTTCCTTGTTGCCATAATACTTCCTCCTCATATCTCTGCTTCTATATCATTTGTTTTTGATTTCCACGTATCAGAGATTATTATAGCACATGTATCACATATTTCAATTGTAGTTTATACCGTATTTCCAATCAATTATCTTATTTTTTTGGTAACTTCTCCATATAATCAGCCGGCGAACGTCTTAAGCTCCGCCTTTGTCTGTTCTCCTACCGTTCTTGATATAACCTCCCCATTTTTAAAGATTAAAAATGTAGGAATAGACATTACACGATATTGTCTCGCAATTTCCATTGCCTCATCAATGTCAAGCTTACATACCTTCATATCCTGAAGTTCGTCCGCAAGTTCTTCAACAATCGGTCCCATCGTCTGACAGGGTCCGCACCATTTTGCCCAGAAATCTACCAATACTGGCTTCTCTGAATCCAATACAACCTCTTTAAAATCTTCTGCCGTAACATGTATCGCCGCCATATCCTTCTCCTTTTCATTTCTTTTTAGAATTAGTCTGTTTGTTTCCTACCCATATTATACACGATTCCGCCAAAAACACCTATGCATAAGCCTAAAAATTCACTCTTTTTTTCCAAGCCGTATGGACTCCATCTGCCGGGCTAATGTTTCATCCATATGGTCAAAGAGATAATTTCTTCCGCTTTTTTTATGCCTCTCCCATTCTTCTCTGATTTGATGTTCCACCAGGCGTACTTCCTCTCTAAATTCTCTTGCAGAAATCAGCCTCGCGCCCTGTCCAGCCGTAATAACCTGTTCCACTCCATCGGAAGTTGCCACTGTAACATGATACTTACGCCCAATCTCGTGCACGACTTTCTCAATATATTGGTCGGCTGTTTCCGCCTCCTTCGTATATACTACATAAATGTTGTGATACCTCTGAATCTCCAGCGCTTCGCCCTCTACCTTATAAGCGTCAAAAACCAGAATCAGGGTACATTTCTTAAATCCCTGATAGTTGCTTAACACATCCATCAGTTTGTTTCTTGCCGCTTCAATATTATCTTTGGCCAGTTCATTCAACTCATCCCATGCAAAAATAATATTATAACCATCCACCAGCAAATATTCCCTCTCGCTTTCCGCTTTCTTCTCCCGCCTTTTCTCTGGCAAAGCGGTTACAGTCTGTCTTCCCGGCGGATTCTTCCGCTCTATTTTCCCATAGGTACGGATAAAAATATCTTCCAGCTCCTTCTCTTCTCTGGCATTCCATTCAGCCCCTCCCGCAGAAGGCGCTCTCTTCCCAGACAGACTACTTTTCCCCATGCTCCTGACTGTCTGTCTATCTGTCTTTCCTTTTTGTTTTTTAAGCTGACTTTCTATATGCATATGCCGAAACACTTCATTCCAGGGTACGTAGATTCCCGCCCCATGAGAACAGAACACCGAACCTGTCGGATTCTTCTCGTCTGTCTCTGGGTCATATCCCACCGTCTCTATTATCCCCTCCGCATTCTGACAGGGTTCATAACCCTTCAAGGTACAAAAAAGCCGTCCTCTGCCTTTGCTATATGCCGCCACCTCTAACTGATAATCCCGCATCTCAGACACCGGAGCGCTTCCCCGTATTACTGAGAAATCTCCCTCCGTCTCCGGCGGTTCAAATTCCCCGTTCATCTTCTGAATATCATTCAGAGCTCGTCCCACATTCTCCGCAGGAACCTCCAGTGAGAAAGTATAATAAGGCTCTAACAGCACGCTCTCTGCCTGCATCAGCCCCTGACGGACCGCCCGATACGTCGCCTCGCGGAAATCGCCTCCTTCGGTGTGCTTTAGATGGGACCGCCCTGCCGCCAGTGTTATCCGCATATCGGTAATGGCTGCGCCTGTCAGGACTCCTCTATGCTCTTTCTCCTGCAAATGAGTCAGTATCAGTCGCTGCCAGTTTCTGTCCAGCGCATCCTCGCTGCAATCCGAAGCAAAGACGAGACCCGTTCCTGTCTCCCCGGGCTCCATAATCAAATGAACTTCCGCGTAATGACGCAAAGGCTCAAAATGTCCCACTCCTTCTACCCTATTCCGAATTGTCTCTTTGTACACAATATTCCCGGTATCAAAAGATACTCTGACACAAAACCGCTCTTCAATCAGACTCTTTAATATTTCAAGCTGAATCTCTCCCATAATCTGCACGTAAACTTCCGCCAGTTCCTCATTCCACAGAACGCGCAGCATCGGGTCTTCCTCTTCTAACTGGCGAAGATTTTTCAGCATTGTGTGTGCATCCGCCCCTGCCGGCAGGACAACCCGATAACTTAATACCGGCTCCAGCACCGGAACCGCCTGCTCCGTTTCCAGTCCCAGCCCTTCTCCCGGATAGGTGCGGCTAAGCCCCGTTACCGCGCAGACCATCCCGGCGGACGCCTCCTGCACAGTCTCATACTTCTCTCCGGAATAGAGACGAATCTGATTTACCTTCTCCTGCCATACAGCCGCTTCTCCTTCCACATCCGGCCTCCGGTTCGTCAAAAGCTCCTTCACTTTCAGACATCCTCCGGTAATCTTCATATGGCTCAGACGCATTCCGGCAGAATCCCTGGAAATCTTAAATACCCTTGCGCCAAATTCTTTGGAATAAGCCGGAACTTTCATATAATGCTCAAGCCCCCAAAGCAGTTCCTTGATTCCCTGCATTTTCAAAGCAGAGCCAAAATAGCATGGGTATACCTTCCGGGTATGAATCAGCCGTCGAAGAGTCTCCTCAGAAAGCCTGTCAGTTTCCAAATATTCCTCCATCGCCTCCTCTTCTAATACGGCCATACTCTCCATTGCCTCTGTCTTTTCATTCCATTTATCAAAGGGTATACATCCTTCCGATAATTGTTCTTTCATTCCAGACAACAGACCTTCTTTGTTTGTTCCTTCCTGGTCCATCTTATTGATAAAAAGAAAAGTGGGAATCTGATATCTCTCAAGCAGCCGCCACAGAGTTCTTGTATGTCCCTGTACTCCGTCCGCCCCATTGATAACAAGAATCCCATAGTCCAGCACCTGCAGCGTCCGCTCCATCTCCGCAGAGAAATCCACATGCCCCGGCGTATCCAGAAGAGTAACTG
>CAOKJI010000193.1 GCA_948468495.1 uncultured Dorea sp.
CCATACCGCCATAAGTATCTACAATAATCTTGCGCCCTGTCAGACCGCTGTCTCCATGCGGTCCGCCAATAACAAACCGGCCCGTAGGATTGATAAAGAACTTGGTGTTCTCATCTGTCATGCCCTCCGGAATGGTGGTGTCAAATACATATTTCTTAATATCCTCATGAATCTGCTCCTGGGTTACATCCGGGTCATGCTGGGTAGAAAGCACAACCGCATCCAGACGAACCGGGGTTCCGTTCTCGTCATACTCTACCGTAACCTGAGTCTTGCCATCCGGTCTCAGATAAGGAAGCGTCCCGTTCTTTCTTACTTCCGCAAGCTTCATAGCCATCTTCTGTGCCAGAGCAATCGGATAAGGCATATATTCCTCAGTCTCATCGGATGCATACCCAAACATCATCCCCTGGTCTCCGGCGCCGATTGCCGCAATCGTCTCCTCTGACATCTGATTCGCCTTTGCTTCAAAAGCCTTGTCCACTCCCATGGCGATATCGGTAGACTGCTCGTCCAAAGCAACCATTACGCCGCAGGTATTGGCGTCAAATCCGTATTTCGCGCGGGTATAGCCAATCTCCGCTACCGTATCCCGGACGATTTTCTGAATATCCACATAACCATTTGTGGTAATCTCGCCCATTACCATAACAAGACCTGTCGTCGTACAAGTCTCGCAGGCCACCCGGCTCATAGGGTCCTGTTCCATCAAAGCATCCAGAATCGCATCGGAAATCTGGTCGCACATCTTATCCGGATGTCCTTCTGTTACGGACTCGGATGTAAATAATCTTTTTTCCATCTCTGTTCTCCTTTCAGGTGATAAATTTGCTTTCCTAAGTAAAAAACAGCCCGCCAAAAGCGGACTGTTTATCACATAACTATAAACCAATCCTCTTATTGTTCGATTCCTCGCTCAGGCTGGCACCTTCCGAATATCGGGGTTGCCGCGGCTTCTCAGATCCTTTGTATCTCCACCGCTCTGAATAAGAGTAAGTTTACAATATTCAATTACCATTTACATTATAACACATACTAACTGACTTTTAAAGTAAATTTTCGGATATCTTTTTCACTGGACACCCGCTCCATGATTGCTCCAAGGCTTCTGAGCTTCTCCTCGAATCTCTCGTACCCGCGCTGAATATACACAATGTCATCCACGATGGTAATTCCGTCTGCCGCAAGCCCCGCGATACACAGCGCCGCGCCCGCCCGCAAATCCGGCGCGCTGATTCTTGCTCCGGAAAACCGTCTCACGCCTTCGATGGTAGCAGAGTTACCCTCAACCTTAATATTCGCCCCCATCCTCGCAAGCTCATCCAGATATTTGAAACGATTCTCGAAGATGCTCTCCGTCACCATACTTGTCCCTCTGCACAGAGCTAAGGTCACTCCTATCTGCGGCTGCATATCCGTCGGAAATCCGGGATACGGCAGTGTCTTCACATGGGTGCTCTTTAAATTCCCTTTGGAAACAACCCGCACCGCATCGTCAAACTCCTCTACCTCGCAGCCAATCTCAAGAAGCTTCGCAACCGTTGCTTCCAAATGCTTTGGAATTACATTGCAGACAGTCACATCTCCCCTGGTAGCAGCCGCCGCAAACATAAATGTTCCCGCTTCAATCTGATCCGGAATTACAGAATATTCTGTTCTGTGAAATCTCTGTACCCCGCGAATCTTAATCACGTCTGTACCGGCCCCGCGGATATTCGCGCCCATACTGTTCAAAAAGTTCGCCACATCCACCACATGAGGTTCTTTGGCGACATTCTCCAATATCGTCAGCCCTTCCGCCATCGTTGCGGCCATCATAACATTAATCGTTGCTCCAACGCTTACAACGTCAAAATAAATATGCTTCCCCACCAGACGGTCAGCTTCGGCGATAATCTTGCCATGCTCAATCTCCACATCCGCCCCCAGAGCGCGAAAGCCCTTCAAATGCTGGTCAATCGGACGGCTTCCGATATTGCATCCTCCCGGAAGCGCAACCTCCGCCCGCTTATATTTCCCCAGCAACGCGCCCAGCAGATAATAGGACGCCCGAATCTTCTTCATATATTCGTACTCAATCTTGAAATTGGAAACACCCTTTCCGTTAATTCTTACGGTATGACGGTCCACGCGGTGAACACTTGCTCCAATTCCCATAATCGCATCCAGTAACACATTAATATCATTAACATCCGGCAAATTATCAATCAGAACTGTCTCATCAGTCATAATAGCCGCCGAAAGAATCGCCAGCGCCGCATTCTTAGCGCCGCCAATTTCCACTTCCCCAACCAGCGGATTTCCGCCTTTGATAATATACTGTTCCATACCTGCACCTCAATTACCTTTATTTATACTCTCGCCCCTGCATTCAGGCTTTCTTTCAGAAATCAGTCTGTGTCAATAACCTGTAGCACATTATAGTATACAATAATCTTTCTTGTTTGTAAAATATTTTTTACAAACCCGTAAAAAATCCGTAACAATTTATGCGATAGCAGATGGAGAGCACCCCATCAGGACAGAGCAATCAGCTTTCCTGAAAAATCATTAGCATTTGAACTTCTCTACGACTTCTTCAATCGTATCCTCCAATGTTTTTCCGTCTTCACAGATAATCACATCGGCATATTTTTCAAAAAACACCCGGCGCTCATTATAAAGATCCTCCAAAGTCTGCCCGTTCTGTAAAACGACTCCTCTTTTTTTCGGATCTCCTATCCTTTCACTTATTGTTTGAAAAGAAGTCTGCAAATATACTACCGTTCCTATTTCCTTATAATGCCTCATTGCATGGTCACAATATATTACGCTTCCGCCCGGCGCAATTACCGCATTTTCCGCTTCTACTTCTGAATTAATCTGGTCCTCGATGGCAAGAAACCCATCAATTCCCTTTTCATCAATAATATCTTTTAATAATCTTTTTTCTCTTTTTTGAATCAAAAGATCCGTATCTATAAATTCGTATCCAAGCCGCTTTGCCGCCACAACTCCAATCGTACTCTTTCCCGCCGCCGGCATCCCTATAAATATAATGTTATTCATCCGCGCACTCCTCATTCGTATTTTGCGCGAATAAGTATATCACAAAAGCATGCCTTCTTACAAGTCCGCATATGCACGATTATAAATTCGGATATCCCGCGCCTTGAAAATATTTTCTTCTGTTTCTTCTATTATCGCAGCGCCTCTTATATACCTCCTGATAAAGCATTACCTGAATCAAATCCTGAAGCCAGTTACCATCCTTACTCTTCCTGCCGTCTCTCTCCTTCTCTGAAATCACCTTGTCTTTTTCTGCTCTGTTAAGGATTCTTCTTCCCATCAGCGCAAGCTGCAGCCGGTCCGGATATTCATCAAAAATCATACTCCCTTCAAATTCCATGCGGTCGCACTCATCTTCCACATATGGCAAAAGTTTCTTCGCTGTATCCGGATACATACTTTTCATATATTCAAAATCCATTCTCTCTCTTCTTTCGTCGTCAAATACAAGCGGCATCGGATATGTCATATAATACGGTAATTTATTCTCCATCACGCATCCTCCCAAAAATACCTGTGTCTGGAATTATTATATGCTAAGAAACAGAACGCGTGATTGCTATTTTACAAATTACAGCTCCCGGAATCCAAAACCTTCCGCGATTCCTTCTGCATCCGCTTTGGCCCACTCTGTCTGCAATTTTCCTGAAGCCGCCGCCTTACGCATCTGCGGTACCGTATGGAATCCATGCTCAATAATGAAGCCGGACACCCCTGCATTCGCAGCTCCCCGGAGTACGCCGTAGTAATCGGTTCCCCTGCTGTTCCATCGGCAGCATACCGAGCCGGGATTGTTCAATCCGTCGTTCCATTCATTCGTCCAGGAAATAATTTCACTGGGCTTGTTTATCTTTTTAAATTTATTTCGCAGACCGATTCCAAGCGCATAATTCACATCCGCTAAACGTACTCCAATCGCATTTCCAATTGCCAGCGCCCCAGAATCCCGGCAGGCGATTGTATTCGCAATAATCACCGGCTTCGTTATCCCAACCGGCTGCGAACTGGTTCCGTATCCATTGGCGCCTTCAAGATTCGCATTCGTGTGAAGCGAAAGAAATAAATCGCTTCCCTTCGCGAACTCTCCTCTCAGGCTGATATGCCCGCCGTCTAACTCAGCGTCTTTATATCCTCCGATACTGACGGAGCCGGTCTCCCGGGTCATATATGCCGTAATTCCATAGGATTGCTTCAGAATATATTTCAATTCTTTTGCCAGTTCCAGCGTAAAATCTCCTTCGGAATAATAAATCCCGCCCTCATTTACCGCGTTCTCCCCCGCAAAATGCCCCGGGTCAAGACAAAGTAAAAGATTGCTGGCCGGGACAGGCTGTCCCAGAACAGCTTCATACTTTGCGTCATTCGCAGTTTCTATATCTATCCGGTATTCAAACTGCTGCGGCGCGTCTGTCTCCAGCATATCGGTAAACGACAGCGTCCGGTTATCGATAACTCCATCCGAAGCCTGCGTGCCCAGCGTTATCCATTCCGAATTTCCGCCTTTTCTCTTTTTAACGATGTATTCCCGGACATAAGGATTCTTCTGATCCGACCATGTAATCTGAAGTTCATTTCTGGATATCCTGGTAAAATCAATATTGTCTATCTGAACCGGCTCCCGCTCAGGAATCTGCCCGCCTGATTCAGCGTAAGAAATCATTCTGGAAATCATCGTTGCACATACCGCGCGGCTGACCTCCCCCTGCGGATTCAAAAGGTCCAGTCTCTTCCCATCGCCTTTGATAATCCTTGCGCCTACCGCCCACTTCATACCATTTACAGCAAATTCACTGACACTTGCCGCATCCTGATAATCCTCTAAGTTCCCCATCCTGGTTGTATCGTAACCCATCGTTTCGGCATAACGATTCAGCATCGTCGCCAGTTGTTCCCGGGTAACCCGGTCAGAAGGTCCGAATGTGCCGTCTTCATAACCTTCTATTACCCCTGCGTCATAGGCCCACGTAATAGCGGAAGAATAGAACAGACCGTCCTTCACATCCGGGAAACGGTATTCGTAAGCCGTCTCCGGCGAACCATTCA
>CAOKJI010000194.1 GCA_948468495.1 uncultured Dorea sp.
CCTGATTTGTCTCACTCGTATTTACAATCCCGGAAAGATGCCCGTTTGACATAACACCAATACGGTTTGTAATTCCTAAAAACTCCGGCATTTCAGAAGAAACAACAATGATTGTCTTTCCCCTCTTTGCCATACTGATAATCAATTCGTAAATTTCGTATTTCGCGCCTACGTCTATTCCTCTTGTAGGCTCGTCCATCATAAATACCTGCGGCTCCCGTTCCAGCCATTTACCGAAAATAACCTTCTGCTGGTTTCCGCCGGAAAGACTTGATATCATATCGTCCGGTCCCATACATTTCGTGTGCATCACCCGGATTTCATCCGCCGTTGCCTTAACCATCTTGGCGTCGGAAAGGGCGATTCCGGCTTTGTACTGCTCCAGATTCGCAATGGTCGTGTTAAATGTAAGGTCGCCCTTTAAAAACAGTCCGTTCGCCTTCCGCTCTTCCGTAATCATGGCAAACCCATGATCCATCGCTTCTCTGGCGCTGTTAAATGTCATCCTCCGGCCATTAAAATACACATATCCCGCCGCTCTGGTCCGAACGCCGAAAATCGTTTCCAAAAGCTCTGTACGGCCCGCTCCGACCAGACCATATAATCCGAAAATTTCTCCTTCCTTTACGTCGAAAGAGATGTCCTGCAGATGCGGCTCGTATTTTGTCGATAAATGCTGAACGGATAAAATCGTATCCCCCGGCGTATTATCAACCGGCGGAAACCGGTTCTCTAAAGAACGGCCGACCATCGCCGCAATCAGCTCATTCATATCCGTATCTTTGGAATCCTTTGTCATAACCAGATTACCATCCCGCAGAACAGATATTTCATCGCATATCTCGAAAATTTCGTCCATTTTGTGCGAAATATAGATTAAAGCAATTCCCTGCTCTTTTAACATTCTCATCATCTCGAACAGCTTATCTACTTCCTGTACGGTCAGGGATGAGGTAGGCTCGTCCAAAACGATTACCTCAGAATTATAAGAAATCGCCTTGGCAATCTCGCACATCTGCCGCTGGGATACTGACATATTCCGCATAGGCTGCGTAAGATCTACCGTCATGCCAAGCTTCCTGAACAACTCCGAAGCCTCTTTCTTCATTCTTCCCTCATCTATCACACCAAAAGAATTGCGCGGATAACGTCCAAGGAACAAATTATCAATTACGTTTCTATCCAGACACTGATTTAACTCCTGATGAACCATTGCAATTCCGTTCTCAAGAGCATCCTTCGGTCCGGAGAAACTGACTTCCCTGCCGCCAAGGAAGATACTGCCTTCGTCTTTCTGATACGTACCGAACAGACACTTCATCATCGTGGATTTACCAGCGCCGTTTTCGCCCATAAGCCCCATAACCGTCCCACGCCTGATATCCAGATTAATGTGATCTAACACCCGGTTCCGGCCAAAAGACTTACTCATGCCGCGTATCGATAAGACGATATTATCTTTCTTATCTGCCATTGTTTTTACTCCTGTATCTGTAGATTTATATAACAACGATGTCTCTGCTTTTAAAAATTATCAGGGAGAATTTCTTCTCCCTGATACTTCGTTCTCTTAAAGGATATATATAAGACTACTGGCTAAGCAGTGAGGTATAGGAAGCTGCATTGTCCGTCTTAACCATGTTGATAGCAAATGCATCATACTCTCCCGGATTTCCGAGACGGTTTGTGATATTGGACTCTGTCTGTCCGTCACCGCCGATATACTCAACTTCAAGATTCAGTATGTCATCATAATTCTGCAGAAGCGGCTGATAAGTTGAACTCAGGAAGTTATCGGATGCGTTGTAAATGTTCAGCCATACCTTCTTAGAAGCATGAGCGCTCTCATCAAGCTGCGCGGATACCGACTCATAAATCTTGGTAGAGTCTGTGAAATCCTGATAATTATCTGCTGTTACCGCTACGTTCAGCGCATAGTAAGAACGCTCGTCTGCATTGTATACATATACGTCGTCGCTCAGAACATTGCCTGCATCGTCTTCTGTTCCGATACCAGTATCAACATCAACACCGTCTAAAGCATTACGCAGAACACGAAGCGTTAAGTAAGCCTGAACGTCTGCATGCTGACTGATGGTTCCGCCATATCCTTCTGCGATAGCCGCTACTGCGTCGGCGTTAGCGTCATAACCAAATGTTGGAACCTCTTGCTCTTTGGACCATGAATTGAACATAGACATGCCCATTCCATCGTTATTAGAAGCTACGATATCAATCTCATCGCCAAAAGAAGAAGACCATGTACCGATTGCATTTCCTGCTGTTGCAGCGTCCCAGGTAGCGCCTGCAGAATTCTTCATTTCCTGAGAAGCAAGTTCGCGAACTACGTATTTCTTTCCGCCGACTTCAATCTCTCCGTCCTGTACGGCTGCGGAAGAACCGTCTGCATTTGTTCCAACCGGCTCGCTGTTGATCTCTCCGTCCTTCTCAACGCCTGTGCCAAGGGCTTTTCTTACGCCTCTTGTACGGGCAATGGAATCATTGTGTCCGATATCGCCGATAGCAAGAACGTAACCGATTACGCCGTCTCCGTTCCTGTCCAGGCCGTCAATATTCGCCTCAATATACTCTTTAATCATAGTTCCCTGAAGTTCTGCGCCCTGATTTGCATCAAATCCAACATAGTATGTATTGTCATTGAAGGTTAATGCCGCCATATCCAGTTCTCCGGTGGAGCTGTTAGACGGCTGACGGTTAAACCATACCAGCGGCTTGTCCTTGTTCGCTACATCAGAGGAAGCGCTGCTGCTTTCTCCCGCATCACCTGATCCCGCATCGTCTGATGTGGAACCGCCGCCTCCGCAGGCAGCAAGTGAAAGACCCAGCATTGCTGTCATTGTCAAGGAAACAATCTTTTTGCTCATTTTCATAATAACATTTCTCCCTTCTATTTACGCGCTTTTTTGCGCGTTTCATTGATGAAAACAGTATATCGGACCCAGGGGAAATAAAACATAGAATATTTTTCACTATTCATTGAAATTTATTAGACAATTAAAAAAGCCCGGCGCGCTGCTTTTCCGCACCGGACCCGGCTATTTCCCTTCTCTTATTCCAGCCGCAATCTCCCGGCCTTTTTCGCTGGCAGCAATTCCTCCCGTTCCGGTTTCCTTAAAGGATGCATCCATCTTGATTCCTACTTCCCGCATAGCGTCAAATACCTGATCCGCCGGTATCCTGCTCTCAATACCAGCCAGGGCCATATCGGCCGCCGCCAATAGAGGTTGTAACATGAATCTGCTTGAAGAAATAATCGACCTTCTGCTTCACGAACAGGAACGCATTCCGATTTGTTCTCAAAATAGCATATCCTTGTCAAAAGAAAAACATTGATTGTAGCCGCTCTTTTTCTGTGATATGATAACTATGTATAAAAAATGCTGATCACAAAGGGTAACACCTGAGGGAGAAGGAGGAAGACAAAAGATGTATGATGTAAACTCGAAACACGCGGAAGATTTTATCAATCACGAAGAGATTCTGGAAACTCTTGCTTACGCAGATGAGAATAAAGATAATCTGGATTTGATTGAGAAATTAATCGAGAAGGCTGCCTTAAGAAAGGGCTTGTCCCACCGGGAGGCGTCCGTTCTTCTGGCCTGTTCTGACGAAGCCATGAATAAGAAGATATTTCAGTTGGCGGAACAGATTAAGAAAGACTTTTACGGCAACCGGATTGTCATGTTCGCGCCGCTGTATTTATCCAATTACTGTATTAACGGCTGTACTTACTGTCCATACCATGCCAAAAACAAACACATTGCAAGAAAACAATTATCCCAGGAGGAAATCCGCAGGGAAGTTATCGCGTTGCAGGATATGGGGCACAAGCGTCTTGCGCTGGAAGCCGGAGAACACCCGACTCTAAATACGATGGATTATTATCTGAAATCCATCGAGACCATTTATAGTATTAAGCATAAAAACGGCGCAATCCGCCGCGTAAATATTAATATTGCAGCAACCACTGTGGACAATTACCGTCTTCTGAAGGAAGCCGGGATTGGAACTTATATCCTGTTTCAAGAAACCTATCACAAAGAAGGCTACAAACAGCTCCATCCCACCGGGCCGAAGAGCAATTATGATTATCACACTGAGGCCATGGACCGGGCGATGGAGGGCGGCATCGACGACGTAGGCGGAGGCGTCCTCTGCGGTCTTGACAAATACCGCTATGAATTTGCAGGGCTCCTGATGCATGCGGAGCACTTAGAAGCCGCTTTCGGCGTGGGGCCTCACACAATCAGCGTACCAAGGCTGAGAGATGCGGATGACATTGATTCGTCTTCTTTTAAAAACGGTATCGACGACGATACTTTCGCGAAAATCGTTGCCTGCATCCGTATCGCTGTTCCCTATACCGGCATGATTATTTCCACGAGAGAGAGCCAGAAGGTAAGGGAGCGGGTGCTGCATCTGGGCATTTCACAGATCAGCGGAGGCTCCAGAACCAGCGTCGGCGGCTACTGCGAGCCGGAGCCGGAGGATGAGAAATCCGAACAGTTTGACGTAATCGACAACCGTACCTTAGACGAGGTAGTTCGCTGGCTGATGCAGATGGATTACATTCCAAGCTTCTGCACCGCCTGCTACCGGGAAGGCCGGACAGGAGACCGGTTTATGTCCCTGTGCAAGAGCGGGCAGATTCAGAATTGCTGTCACCCGAACGCGCTGATGACCCTGCAGGAATACCTGATGGATTACGCTTCGCCGGAGACGAAAGCGCTGGGCGACAAACTGATTGACAAAGAAATTCAGAACGTGCCGAATGCAAAAGCCCGCTCAATTGTAACTGAAAATCTCCGGCTGATTCGGGAGAATAACCGGAGAGACTTCCGTTTTTAATTTGCTTTATTCCCAGTACGGCGCTGAAGCCATATCGTTTCTATCAAAAAGCAGCGCCCTGCGCAGGAGCAATTCCCATCCTGCACAGGGCGCTTGAGCGTGTCTGAAAATTCATTCCTACAATCTGATGCAAATTGGGACAGCATCTTGCAGAAAGCAATTTTCAGACACGCTCT
>CAOKJI010000195.1 GCA_948468495.1 uncultured Dorea sp.
GAGACATTCGCCTGCTTCAATCTACTGTATACTGGTCAATGTATGAATGGTAACGGCAACTTTTGATTTCGATTTTGGGTGAGAGAAACTGCTTGACTTCTGACCTGTTTCTACTTATAATAATGCGTATGTAAGAAATAAGGAAAAACGAAGAAGAGGAGTAGTAAGAGCATATCGTTTGCAGAGAGCTGCCGGGCGGTGCAAGGCAGCAGCGTAATCTCCCAACTCGCCTCGGAGTTCTGCCGGTGAGCTTAGCACAGCCTGAACATTTGAGGCATGTCTGGTGAGTCGGCAGCGGGACTTCCCGTTACAGAAGCAATGAGTGCATACGGTCGGGACATCGTACGAATTGTGCGGTGATATGGCAGGGCCGCATGAATAAGAGTGGTACCACGGAATTTAAACCTTTTCGTCTCTTGCGGGATGAGAGGTTTTTTCATTCTGTAGAGGTTTGGAACTGTACGAATGAGTTTCAGAAGGAATAGACGCTGTTGCTTTCTGGGGGAAGGTTCGATATAGTTTCATAGTTTAGGGACAGGCCAATCATATATAGAAAGGAAGGAAGATTTATGGCACAGAAGATTGTTTATAACCATAAGGCAATCGAGAAGAAATGGCGTGAGAACTGGGCGAAGAATCCGGTGAATCCGAAGACAGACAAGGATGGCAATAAGAAGCAGAAATATTACTGTCTGGATATGTTCCCGTATCCGTCAGGAAACGGACTTCACGTGGGACACTGGAGAGGATATGTGATTTCGGATGTATGGAGCAGATATAAACTGCTGCAGGGATATTATCTGGTACATCCCATGGGATGGGATGCGTTCGGCCTTCCGGCGGAGAATTACGCGATTAAGATGGGCGTGCATCCGGCGAAGTCTACAGCTCAGAATGTGGCGAATATTAAGAAGCAGATTAATGAAATCGCGGCTCTTTACGACTGGGATATGGAAGTGAATACCACAGATCCGGAATTCTATAAGTGGACTCAGTGGATTTTTGTAGAAATGTTTAAGGAAGGGCTTGCATATGAGAAGGAATTTCCCATTAACTGGTGTCCCTCCTGTAAGACCGGTCTTGCCAATGAAGAGGTAGTCAACGGAAAATGTGAGCGCTGCGGCACAGAGGTTACCAAGAAGAATCTCCGCCAGTGGATGTTAAGGATTACCGCGTACGCGGAGCGTCTGTTAAATGACTTAGATAAGCTGGACTGGCCGGAAAAGGTGAAGAAGATGCAGACGGACTGGATTGGGAAGTCTTACGGCGCAGAGGTTGATTTTCCCATAGACGGAATGGATGAGAAGATAACCGTTTATACCACCAGGCCGGATACGCTGTACGGGGCTACCTTTATGGTTCTGGCTCCGGAGCACAAACTGGCGGCGAAGCTGGCGACGGCAGAGACCAAAGAGGCGGTGGAGAAGTATATTTACGATTCTTCCATGAAGTCCAATGTAGACCGTATGCAGGATAAGGAGAAGACCGGCGTATTTACCGGAAGTTATGCTATCAATCCGTTAAATGGTGAGAAGACTCCAATCTGGCTGTCGGATTATGTACTTGCCGATTACGGTACGGGAGCGATTATGTGCGTACCGGCTCATGACGACAGAGACTTTGAATTTGCTACGAAATTCGGGATTCCAATTGTACAGGTAATTGCGAAAGACGGCAAAGAAATCAAGAATATGACCGAAGCTTATACCGAGGCGGCGGGAACGATGATTAATTCCGGCGAGTGGAACGGTATGGAGTCGGCGGTTCTGAAGAAAGAGGCGCCTCATATGATTGAAAAGCGGGGCATCGGCCGCGCGACGGTGAATTATAAGCTGCGTGACTGGGTATTTTCCCGCCAACGTTACTGGGGCGAGCCCATTCCGATTGTGCACTGTCCGGATTGCGGATGCGTGCCGGTGCCAGAAGAAGAGCTTCCGCTGACGCTGCCGGATGTGGAATCCTATGAGCCGACGGGAACCGGAGAATCTCCGTTAGCCGGGATTGAAGAGTGGGTGAATACTACCTGCCCGAACTGCGGCAAGCCTGCAAAGAGGGAGACCAATACCATGCCTCAGTGGGCGGGTTCCTCCTGGTATTTCCTGCGGTATGTGGATAATCACAACAGCAAAGAGCTGGTTTCCAGAGAGAAGGCGGATGAGATGCTTCCGGTGGATATGTATATCGGCGGTGTGGAGCATGCGGTGCTGCATCTTCTGTATTCCCGGTTTTATACCAAGTTCCTCTGCGATATCGGCGTGATTGATTTTGACGAGCCTTTCCATAAGCTGTTTAATCAGGGTATGATTACTGGTAAGAATGGAATTAAGATGAGCAAGTCCAAGGGGAATGTGGTATCGCCGGATGATCTGGTCCGGGATTACGGCTGCGATTCCCTGAGAATGTATGAGCTGTTTGTGGGTCCTCCGGAGCTGGATGCAGAGTGGGACGACAGGGGAATCGACGGCGTGTCCAGATTCCTGAAGAAAGTATGGAATCTTGTGATGGACAGCAAGGAGCAGAATATTTCGGCGACGAAAGAGATGATTAAGGTCCGCAATAAGCTGATTTACGATGTGACTACCCGCCTTGAGAACTTCAGTCTGAATACGGTGATTTCCGGATTTATGGAGAACACCAATAAGCTGACCGAACTTGCGAAAAAGGCAGGCGGGATAGATATCGAAACCCTGAAAAGTCTGGCTGTACTTCTGGCTCCTTTTGCTCCGCATATCGCAGAGGAGATCTGGGAGCAGCTTGGCGGAACCGATTCTGTATTTACAGCGGGCTGGCCGGTTTACGATGAGGAAGCCATGAAGGACGACGAGATTGAGATTGCCGTACAGATTAACGGAAAGACCAAATCCGTTATTAAGATTGCAGCGGATGCATCGAAAGATGACGCGCTGGCAGCAGGCAAGGCGGCGATTGCCGATAAGCTGACCGGGACGATTGTAAAGGAGATTTATGTGCCGGGAAGGATTATTAATATTGTGCAAAAGTAAATCGAGAGCAAATATTACGGTAGATGTTTAAACAGAGTAAAAATTTCACAATGTAATGAAAAGTGGCGCAGGTAGTATGATATTACCTGCGTCATTTTATAATTAGAAAACTTTGTTCCCTATATGTTATAGCGAATCATAAGTATCAGGCAAGCGGCCGCGCCATGTGCGAGGATATGCAAAAATCGCGCCTCACTCTTGAATCATATTCTTACGGAATGCGCCCTGGAGCACTGGCTTTGCGCCGCAGTTTGGCGTATTTCTGAACTGTAAGCAATAACTCCCATTCTTTATTCCCGCGAAGCAACGAGCCAAGTAGCCATGCTTGCATGGATATTTGGCGACTGCCGCGAGGGTCAAATATCCAGCAGCTTGCTGCTGGGTATTTGACTTGAAATAGAGAAAAAATATTTTTTATAAAATATATTGACAAAATTTTATTTCGCGTTATAATAAGTGTATAAAATAAATTATCGCGATTAATTTATTTGCGAAAATATATTTCGCTTAAAACAATGAAACCATACTCAACAAAAAAGGAGAAGCATTATGTATTTCATACTTGCCGCCCATGGCAGATTTGCCAGTGCGGTGAAGGAGTCTGCAGAGATGGTATATGGACAGATGGAAGCGATGACAGCAGTGGAATTTTTACCGGGAGAAAATGCAGAGGATTTAAAGAAGAAGTATCAGACGATTTTGGAAAAGGAACAGGATGGCGAAATTTTATTTCTCGTAGATTTGTTCGGAGGAAGTCCGTACAATGCGGCTTTCGAGACAGCTTTGCGGGAAGAACGGATGGAAGTGCTTACAGGGCTGAATCTGCCGATGCTGATTGAAGCGGCGGGCATCAGGGCGTTGGAACCGGAGCTGAAGGGAAGAGAGTATATTCATAAGTTAGGAACAGATAGCTATATCCGTTCCCTGCGCCGGATGACAGAGGAGAAAAGAGAGGAAAAGGAGGATGAGCTGTAATGAAGATTAATTTATGCAGGATTGACGATCGTTTAATCCATGGACAGGTGGCGACCGTATGGGCCAGAGAGGCAGACGCACAGAGAATTATTGTATGCAGCGATGAAGTGGCGAAGGATGAGATTCGGAAAAGCCTGCTTTTGCAGGTGGGACCGCCGGGAGTGAAGGTAAGCGTTGTGGATTTGGCGAAAGCAGTCCGGGTATATCATAATCCGAAGTATGAGAACGATACGGTATTTCTGCTGTTTACCTGCCCGAAGGATGTGCTGACGCTGATTGAGAACGGAGTGCCGATTCAGAGCGTCAATATAGGAGGAATGGCGTTCAAACATGGAAAGACTCAGATTACGAAGGCGGTATCTGTGGATGATACGGACAGAGAAGCCTTCCGGAAGATGCATGAAATGGGCGTGGAACTGGAAATCCGCTGCGTGGCTTCAGACGCAAAGGTTGATATGATGTCAAAGCTGTAAAGACTGGGTTTGGAATGGGAGGATAAAGCCATGATCAAAATGGTGGTCAGCGATATGGATGGGACGCTTCTGAATAAACGGTCGGAGATCTCCTCCGGGAATCTGGAAGCGATTCACAGACTGGAGGATAACCATATCGAGTTTGTCATCGCGTCAGGCAGAGATTATCATGGGGTATATAATGTTCTTGACAGATATGGGCTCACATGTGAAGCGATTCTGGGCAATGGCTCAGAGTATGTGGACAAACAGGGCAATATTCTTATGAGCTGCTATATGGATAAGGCGCTCATAAAGCCGGTTGTCAGTATATTTTCGGATAAGAATATTCCGTATATGGTCTTTACCACAAAGGGGTTTTTTACAGGAGCAGAACCTATGATGGTCAGAGATGCATTTATACAAAGAAGCGGAAGACGGTTCGGGAGAGCCAGAGAAGAATTTGAAGAGAATGGGAAATATAACTTCCTGCCATGCAATCACCTGCAAAGGGTGGAAGACTTTGATGAATTTGCGGGGAGAGACCTTCAGGTTATGAAGGTAGAAGCATT
>CAOKJI010000196.1 GCA_948468495.1 uncultured Dorea sp.
TATTTGCGCCATTGCTGCACCCGCTTTAATCGACGGCGCCATCACACCGCCTTATTCAGCCGCCTTGCACTGTCAGGAAGACGGCTGCTCTTTTCATATAAGCGTTTAGGGTTTTTCCTGTCAACCGTTGCGTGAATCGGAATAAACCGGAAGTTTAAGCCGTACGGTAAATTCGGCGTTCTGATGTTCGGTCTCTAATGTTCCGTCCATAAGTTCAATCATTTTACGGACGCTTTTTAATCCAATCTGTGTACTCTCAATACCGGAAGATTCCTGTTTTACTATATTGAAAAGACTGATTGATATGTGATTTATCTCTATAGAACCGGTAATGATTACTGGTTCTTTTTTTGAACCGTATTTGATGATATTCGAGAAGAGATTGTTGAATATCCTGGTAAGCAGGGTTTCATCTCCGGCAAAGTAAGCGCTGTTTTGAGACCCCGGTTCTGTAATCTGTCCGGGAGACGTCAGTGCTTCCGGCAATTCCAGAGATACCGGAAAGCCCGTCAGACGGAGAAAGTCTGCGTTTTCCGTCAAATACCGATATAAGGTGCTGACAGGCAAATCAGAGAGAACGGGGAATTCCGCTTCTTCATATACCAGGGCATATTCAAAAATCCGATCAGTCATTTGGCGGATTTCGTCAGTTTTATTTAGGCAGCGGTTTAAGTATTCTTCCTGCATTTCCGGCTTCTGGTTTAGTTTTGCAATTTCCAGATATCCGTTTAATATGGTAAGCGGCGTGCGCAGGTCATGGGAAAGGGCGGAAATCAAATCCTGATTTGCAAGGCGGCTTTCCTGTTCTTTGGTGATGGTCTCGTGAAGCGCAACGCGCAGACTATCCAGTTCATGGGCCAGAATACCGATTTCATCCTGCCTTAGTTTGGGTACCGGAGTAATCAAATCTCCAGCGGCCATCTGAAGTATTTTCTGTTTCAGAAGAATGACGGAGTTCATTTTCCTGCTGATAAAAAATAGGATAATGACAAAGAATACGGTAATGCAAAGTCCAAAACAGAAAAAGAAATATGGAGTTACAAAAAAAGTCGGATGAAGAAAGCGCACGATTACCTGAGCATATCCGTTTTTAAATTCTACAACAAGATCCTGTTCATATTCTCCCAGTCCGTCTGTCCACTGATAGAGGCTGTTAAAGAAGGCGGAACTGCCTGTGTCAAAGTAGGAAGGGATTCTTCCCGCCCGGTACAGTCCGTCTTCGATTCCATAAATGTAGACGGCGGTATACGGATCGGCAAGTTCAAAAAAAGGCGCGATTGCTTTGTTACCTTCTTTGTCAGTCTCGGATTCAGGGATATCGTATTTTAGCGCTTCGGTACGGATTGTCAGCCAGAGATCATCTCTGGGGCCGGGCAATACATGCTGGCGTATGATAGGAGACGACTGCAGCAGTTCATAGACTTCCCACTTATATTTCCACATAAAATTATACAACACAAAGCAGAAAAGGCCTGCCGCAAAGATGAGCAGAAAAAGCTGGGTGCGTATTTTCATATTCTTTAATCTAATCACAGCGATACCCCTTCCCCCAAATCGTTTTTATTAAGACAGGATTCTTCGGGTCTGGTTCAATCTTACGGCGAAGGTTCCGAATATGCACCATAATGGTATTATTAGCGCCATAATAGTAAGGCTCGTTCCAGATGCTTTCATAGAGACGTTCGGCTGAGAAGATCTGACGCCGGTTTGCAATCAGGAGCTTTAATATGGCATATTCCGTATCGGTCAGCTCCAGAAGCCTGCCGTCTTTGTGAATCTCTTCTGTTTCGGTGTTGATTTCCAGCTCCTGGCAGCGGAGGATGACGGGATGCATTTGCGGGGCGGAAGAAGCAGATTCTTCAGCTCCCTGATAGATATGATAACGGCGAATCAGCGCTTTTACCCGTCCGGTCAGTTCAGAGTAGGAAAATGGCTTGGCAAGATAATCGTCGCCTCCGCTGGAGAATCCCAGCAGCTTATCGCTGTCCTTTGTGCGTGCGCTTAAAAATAAAATGGGCGCATTGGTATTTTTGCGTATTTCCAGACAGGTCTGATAACCATTCAAGCCCGGCATCATAATATCCAGTATGATTAAGTCAAAAGAAATCTGCGCCAGCTTCTCAAGGGCCGAAGCCCCATTTTCTGCTTCGGTCACCTGATATCCTTCGCTGCTTAAGAGTATCTGTATAATTTCTCTGATTTCAGGATTATCGTCCACAACCAGAACCTGGTAGTTCGTCTGCCCTGTTGAATCCATATGTAAGTCCTCCGTACAAAAATTGCAGGTTGCCCTTCAGAAAATTTTCAAACACGCTCTAATATGTTCTAAGCAGGCCGGATGTTCTCTGAATGGTGAATAATTACAGACTTAATTATACAGAATTTAAAACAATAATGTGTTTTTCTTAAGAAATCTTTAGAATTATATTGAATCAGAGATGTTAGAAAAGTACAGGAAAAACCGCTTTAAAGCCTTATTTTTCAAGGCTTTTGGGAGATGTGGAGAGTAACCATAAAAAATAGAAAATAATTAAAAAAAACGAACCGTTAGCGACAAGTTAGCGACAAACTTTTATCTTTTCGAGCTGCTCCCTTAAGTCGTCCAGCATCCTATGACCGTATACCTTGTTTGTTATATCACCGGAAAAAGAATGGCCGAGCATTCGTTTACGGTCATTTTCGTTAACGCCGTACTTCTCACAGAGCATAGAGAATGTATGTCTGCAGTCGTGGGGAGTATGTTTTCTTATCCCAAGGATTTCCAATATTTCATACATAGCTTTCCTGAACGTAGCCGTAGTAACGGCAAGCAATGCGCCGTCACGCTTGATTCGGCATTCTACGAGGTCGTAGATACCGCTGTAAATCGGTACGATCCGCCCTCTGGATTCCTTAGTTTTTATTCCGCCTTTGAAGTACCTGTCACTTAGGTTGACTTCCATAGATTTGTACGCACTGATACGAAACCCGGAATAGCACATGATTAATAATAGTTCTACAGTTGTGTTTTCTTTGTTTTCCCAGAGGACTCTTAATTCATTTTCGCTGAATGGCTCTCCATGTTCATCGTCATTTTCCTTATTGATTTTTACATACTTGGAATAATTTTTGTCGCACAAATCATTTGCATCGGCATATTTATATATTTGGTTAAACAGCATGACAATCAGTTCCAGAGAGGCATGCCTCAATGTACAGTTATCAATTACGTGCTGCAGATCTGACGTGACAAGGGAGCGGAACGGTCGATGATAGAGCGCAGTGCAATTTTTGTATGCCGTTCGTATGCTGCTTTCCATTGCCGTATGTTTTTCGCGGTTTTCGGTGTATTCCTTATTGAATTTGTACTGATAAAATTCCATGAAAATATCCTGGAATGTCTTCTGCTCGACAAGCTCTCTCTGGTTTTGGTTGTATTTAGATAAAATTCCAAGTATTTGCTGCTGTAACTTGTCTCCGGTTTCAGATAATTCTTTTTCTCTGCCGGGATAGTATTCTCCGTTGCGGTACCATGTAAGGACAGTGAAACCCTTATACCAGTCGTCTACATAGCAAAGAGCCTTTTGCGGCAAAGGGGTTCCGTTTTCATCAAATTCTTTTGTGGGCGGGTATACACCATAAGGATTTGTACGGTTTTTCCCTGAAAGCTTTTTGATAGAGCCGTAACCATTTGGAAGTTTTGGGTATTTCTTTTTGCGTGCCATGAAGCATCCTCCTCCTTAAAAATGGGTATAAAAATAACAGCCAGAGAACGGTTATTCTCTTGCATTGGCTGCCCGGAGATGATACAATATTTTTGTGGAAAATGGATATCATCTTCGAGGATATCTAAGGCCGTTCCTGTTGGCGCAGGGGCGGTTTTATTATGATGAATGTATTTATTTCAGTGCATATCTTGACAAAAGTTAAATAAATTAGTATTATTATACAAGTCATTAAAAAAGTTTATTTGAACTTTACTTTGACTATTGTAATGAGAGCACAGAGCATTAAGTGCTCTGAATATACTTGGAAGAAAAACCAGTGATGTTTTTGGTGTCTACCAAAAAAGGTTTGCTGGTTTTTTTTCTATTCAAAATTCTCCTTTAAATCAAGATACATTACGCATCTTTTGAAATGAGTAGATGCCTTAATGGAGTCCCTGTCAAATTGGAATATTATCTTACAGGCTTGCCTTATTTGTGCGAGTGTAAAATAATCTATATTTTTTAATAGTAGTCCCGATTTTTTATGTACATCACTTCTAAGTTCTATTTCAGAAAGTAAATCCTCGAAATTGTCTATTACTGGGAGATTTTTCAAAGATTTTTGAATTTTCTTTGGTATAATCAGTTCAGGACTGTTGTGAAGCGCTATATATTTTGTCAGTAGGGAATCATTATCAATTGTTACAGTAGTGTTTTTTACGTATTTAAATACAGGTAATAACCTGGTGCAGGCAATTGATTTAAATCTGTCTACGCACATAGATGTAGCGTCAAAATTTTGATTATCATATAGTATATCCTCTAAAATTAATTCGTCATCGAAAATTCCGTATCCTAGTTTACTTAAAATACTGTCTCTATATCCAATCGCAATAGCAAGAGGCTTATCTGATAAATCCATATTGTTTAAATCATCTAGTCCGACAATGAGAGCTTCTGCATTAGAAGATGAAATGCTGGAGTCGACGATATTTTTTACAACACGTTTGGTTTCGCGCACTTTAGCAGGTGAAATACCAGGAGTGATTTTGTTTAGTATCTCAAAAACTAATAAATAATTATCAGTTTGTATTTCAGTAATAGGAATTTCATTTCCAGCACTTGTTGTTATAGTACGTTTGATTTCGAGTAGCTTTTGTTCATTCTTTTTGTAACTAATAAATATAAAATGTTCATGAATATCTGTTAACTGTTTTGGAGATAGGCAGCTTAAAAAATCAATGATAATTGACTGTATATTTTCATCCGTAAAAGAATACCCCATAAATACGATAGGAGATTCAGCAAAC
>CAOKJI010000197.1 GCA_948468495.1 uncultured Dorea sp.
GCATTCTTCCGATAGCCAAATATTCCAGCGGGTCGGAGCTGAATATGTTTGATGAATTTAACTTTATGAACGATACCGTTTACGACAGGTATTTTGGATTTACGGAAGAGGAAGTCAGACTGCTCTGCAGAAGGCATGATGCGTTAAAATATGAGGATATCGCGTACTGGTATGACGGATATTATACCTGCAGGGGAGACAGACTGTTTAATCCGCGTTCTGTTCATAAGGCTCTGGAAAGGGAGATTTGCTTAAACTACTGGACGGAAACAGGTCCGATGAATGAGATTGCGGATTGCATTGAGCATAACGTTGATGAGGTGAGAGAGGACATTATTAAACTCGTGGCGGATATTCCTGTTGAGGCAGAGCTGCATGGATACAGCGCCAGTGAACTGCAGCTGGATACAAGAGACGAGATTCTGTCGGCTATGGTTATTTATGGTTTTCTGTCCTATTATGACGGTATACTCCGGATTCCGAATCATGAACTGATGGAAAAATTTCAGAGGGTTCTTTCCAGAGACAGTATGGGGGAAGTGAAGGAAATCGTAGACCGGTCAAGTGAAATTCTGAATGCGACACTGAACTGTGAAGAAGAGAAAGTTGCCGCTCTGTTGGAGTATGTGCATGATAAAGAGATTCCTTTCCTGAATTATAATGATGAAAATTCTCTGTCCTGCGTAATTACTTTATGTTATCTCTATGCAAGAAAGGATTATAATATAGAGCGGGAAGCAAAGGCCGGAAAAGGCTACTGCGATTACTTATTTGTTCCGAAGAAAACCGGCAAACCGGCAATCATTCTCGAACTGAAGGTAAAAGATAGCTGTGAACACGCACTGGAACAGATCAAGAAGAAGGGCTATCTGCAGAGAGTGGATAAATATAAGGAAGTCGTGTTAGCAGGAATTGCTTATGATGAAAATAAGCATCACCAGTGCAGAATTGAGAAAATTAATCCCGGAGGTGTCTTATGAAGCAGGATTTGATTATCTATCATGGCTCTCAGCAAATCGTCGAAGTGCCGGAGTTTGGTATAGGAAAGAAATACAATGACTACGGACAGGGCTTTTACTGCACTGAGAACATTGAGCTTGCAAAAGAATGGGCTTGCCCTGTAAAAAATAACGGTTACTCCAATAAGTACCGTATGCCGCTTGACGGAATGAACGTTATGCATTTGACCAAGGGAAAGTTTAACATCCTCAACTGGCTTGCGATTCTGCTTGCTCATAGAAATTTTGACATCAATTCGCCTGTCGGCGATAATGCAAGAGAATTTATTCTGAATCGCTTTATGCCGGATGTGACGAATGTCGATATGATGATTGGTTATCGTGCGGATGATTCCTATTTCTCTTTTGCAGAAGATTTCGTAAATAACACCATCTCGCTGCGGGACTTAAACCTTGCCATGCAGCTTGGTACTCTCGGTGAACAGGTTGTCTTACTTTCCGAACGCTCTTATCAGCGGATTGAGTTTGTCGGGTACGAAGTTGCCGATTACCGGGAATACTACTACAAACGGACAGAAAGAGACCAAAACGCAAGGGCTGCTTACAAGAGCAGGAAAAAGAACTTACAGCAACTTGTGGACGATATTTTTGTACTTGATATTATGAGGGAGGATATGAAACATGATGACCCACGCTTACAGTCAGTTATATCTGGATAAGTCTTCCCGTACTGTTGGCAATATGCTTCACGACGCCGTATTGGAATTTGGAATGAACGGTACGGACTTTCTGAAACGTTTTATTCAATCCGGCGTTGCTGAACAGATTGAAAACGGCAGCCCCAAATACATCGCTGGAAAAAGCGGTTTGGAATTATTTCTGGAGGTTATGGAAAGGACTACTGGGCAAATTTACACCGTCGAACTCATTAAAAATTATGACCGCAGTGATGTGTACTGGGTAGGCTGGATGCTGACGCATTATCAATGGTATTCCGGCCGCACGTTCAAGAGCATACTGGATACCGTCCCTTACGATGAGCTTATCGGACTTTATGGATTGCTTCACGAAGCGGATATTCAAAAAAGTTATGAAGTTCTTGACGCTCATTTTTGCCAAAGCAATACTTAAGACTTTCTGAAAAAATATTTAAAGTCCTTGACAAAGCAGGTTCTTGTGGCTATCATAATCAATAGTTTAAGTCAGAGCATTTCCGAATCATCTATTTGGGTATGCGGGCGGACTGATAATAGCCGGGAAGAAGAGGAGTACGCATAGAGAATCCAACAGAGAGGACTGTCCGGCGGCTGGAAGACAGGCTGGGAGGAAGGATGCGGAAGGTAGCTTTGGAGCTGGATTTCTGAACAGGAAGTAAGAAGTCCCGGAGTCGTTCACGTTATAGAATATGAGGAGGATTGCAGAGGATATTTCCGCTGCAAAATAAAGGTGGTACCGTGATGTTTCATCGCCCTTTATGCAGATAGAGGGCGTTTTTTTATTATATAGGAAACTTTGTTCCCTATATAATAAATGTGAAAAATTGTGAAAGGACTGAGAGATTATGAGTCAGAATTTGGAGAAGACCTACAATCCTAAGGCGATTGAGGACAAACTGTACGGCGAGTGGTGTGAGAAGAAGTATTTTCATGCGGAGATTGACAAGAGCAAGAAACCATTTACAACGGTGATGCCGCCGCCGAATATTACCGGTAAGCTGCACATGGGGCACGCGTTGGATAACACTCTGCAAGATATCCTGATTCGTTATAAAAGGATGCAGGGATACAATGCGCTGTGGGTTCCGGGAACGGACCATGCAGCCATCTCTACAGAGGTGAAGGTTACGAACCAGCTGAAAGATGAGGGAATTGATAAAAAAGAGCTGGGACGTGAGAAATTCTTAGAGCGTACCTGGCAATGGAAGGAAGAGTATGGCGGAACGATTAAGTCTCAGCTTATGAAGCTGGGAAGTTCCTGTGACTGGGACAGAGAGCGTTTTACCATGGATGAAGGCTGTTCCAAAGCAGTAGAGGAAGTATTTATCAAATTATATGAGGAAGGCTATATTTACAAGGGTTCCCGAATCATTAACTGGTGTCCGGTATGTAAGACTTCTCTGTCGGACGCTGAGGTTGAGCATGAGGAGCAGGAGGGACATTTCTGGCATATCAAGTATCCGATTGTGGGTACGGATGATTATCTGGAGATTGCGACCACCCGTCCGGAGACCATGCTGGGCGATACGGCCATCGCGGTTCACCCGGATGATGAGCGGTATAAGGACCTTGTAGG
Organism: uncultured Dorea sp.; assembly: GCA_948468495.1. Next base: position 3,252 of record CAOKJI010000197.1, read on the forward strand.
AAAGAAGGCGATTCTGCCGCTTGTGAACAGAGAGATTCCGATTGTGGCGGATTACTACGTAGACAAAGAATTTGGAACCGGTGCGGTTAAGATTACGCCGGCTCATGACCCTAATGACTTTGAGGTTGGAAAGCGTCATAATCTGCCGGAAATCAATATTATGAACGATGATGCTACCATTAATGAAAATGGCGGTAAATATGCGGGATTAGAGCGGTATGCGGCAAGAAAGCAGATGGTGGAGGACTTAGAAGAACAGGGACTCTTAGTTAAGATTGTCCCCCATTCTCATAACGTAGGAACCCACGACCGCTGCCATACAACGGTTGAACCTCTGGTAAAGCAGCAATGGTTTGTGAAGATGGAGGAGCTTGCGAAGCCTGCTATTAACGCGATTAAAACAGGAGATTTAAAGTTTGTTCCCGAGCGGTTTGACAAGATTTATCTTCACTGGCTGGAGAATATCAGAGACTGGTGTATTTCCAGACAGATCTGGTGGGGACACCGGATTCCTGCTTATTACTGTGAGGAATGCGGCGAGATGGTTGTTGCAAGGAAAAATCCGGGCGTATGTCCGAAATGCGGCTGTAAGCACATGACGCAGGATGAGGATACCCTGGATACCTGGTTTTCGTCGGCTCTCTGGCCCTTCTCAACTCTTGGATGGCCGGATAAGACGGAGGATTTGGAGTATTTCTATCCTACGGACGTACTGGTAACGGGATACGATATTATTTTCTTCTGGGTAATCCGTATGGTATTTTCCGGATATGCGCACACCGGCAAATCGCCTTTCCATACGGTACTGATTCATGGTTTAATCAGGGATTCTCTGGGAAGGAAGATGAGTAAGTCTCTGGGCAACGGGATTGATCCGCTGGAAATCATTGAGCAGTACGGCGCAGACGCGCTTCGTATGACGCTGGTAACCGGAAATGCGCCGGGTAATGATATGCGGTTCTATAAAGAGAGAGTGGAGGCCAGCCGTAATTTTGCCAATAAGGTATGGAATGCATCCCGGTTTATCCTGATGAATCTGGAAGAGAAAGAGTTAAAGAAACCGGCGGGGGATGAGTTCCGTCCAGGCGACAGATGGATTATGTCGAAATGCAATACTCTGGTTAAGGATGTAACCGAGAATATGGATAAATTTGAACTGGGAATCGCCCTGTCCAAATTATATGATTTTATCTGGGATGAGTTCTGCGATTGGTATATTGAGCTTGCAAAGTACAGAATCTATCATGCAGACGAGGATGCGGCGAGCGCAAACGACGCGCTGTGGACGCTGCGTGAGGTTTTGAAGAAGGCGCTGAAGCTTCTTCATCCGTATATGCCGTTTGTGACGGAAGAAATTTACCGTAATCTGGTGCCGGAAGAAGCGTCTTTGATGATGTCGGAATGGCCGGTTTATGACGAGGCATGGAATTTCCCGGAAGCAGAAAGAATCGTGGAACATTATAAGGAAATCATCCGGGGCGTGCGCAATATCCGCGCGGAAATGAACGTGCCGAATTCCAGAAAAGCGAAGGTGTACGTAGTATGCGAGGACGAGGAATTATGTGCAGGATTTGCATACTTAAGAGACACAGCGCAGAATATGGCGGCGGTAAGCGAGCTGATAATCCAGCAGACAAAGGAAGGTATCGCAGATGATATGGTATCTGTTGTAGTACCGGATGCGAGTGTATATCTGCCTCTGGAGGATTTGATTGATTTCGCACAGGAAATCGAGCGGCT
>CAOKJI010000198.1 GCA_948468495.1 uncultured Dorea sp.
CGGGTGACAGGCGTATCCTCTGAGTGCTTTGCCAGTCATCTGATACTGAATGAAGAGAAACGCCTGATGAAAGTGCCGGATATGGAGAAACCGCTGGAGGCCTGTCTGGGAGAGCCGATGATGTGCGTTGCGAATATCGTTCAGGCGGCAAGACCGGCCTTTGGCGACCATGTGGCGGTAATTGGCTGCGGATTTATGGGATTGTTAACGGTGGCCGGACTGAAGAATCAGAGCCTTGGAAGCCTGACAGCCGTTGATTTTGATGAAGAACGCTTAAGTCTGGCAAAGAAGTACGGCGCAACGACAAGAATCTGCCCTGCAAAAGAGGACTTACAGGGCCGGATGATGGAAATCACAGGAGGGAAAGGATTTGACGTAGTAATTGAAATTACCGGAAGCTTAAAAGGGCTGGCGTCTGCTCTGAAAATTATAAAGATTGCGGGCCGCGGGAAGCTTTTGGCGCCGTCTATGTATACAAAGAATGAAGTCTTTACGGAGGAAATGGCATATAATATGATGTACCGGTCTCCGGTCATCCATGTAGTACATCCGTGGTACTGTGAAGATTATATGGATACATTAAAAAAGGCGGTGGAAGGATATGCTCGCGGAGTCTTTCCGACAGACGAACTGATTAGCCACCGGATTCCTGTGACGGAGATTAATGAAGCGTTCCGAATCCTATCTGAGAATCCGAAGGGGTATATTAAGGGAATTATAACATTTGATTAGCAGCCGTAAATTCTGGCAGGTTCTTTTAGTTTTCCGGGCGCTATAAGAAAAGCATGATAGAATGATAGAAGAAACGGTGTTTGATAAAAATGCCGGTTAACTGACTGTTGAGAGGAAAGGACAGATAATTATGAACCGGAAAGAGAGAATATTTCAATGTGTTTGTCAGTTGGTAGAGAAGCAGGAGACAAAAACAGGAGTGGATTCCGTTACGATTTCTCAGAAACTGGGACTGGACCGGAGCAATGTGAGCCGGGATTTGAATGAACTGGTAAGAGAGGGGCGTATTGCAAAGACAGGCGGAAGGCCGGTGTGCTTTATAGAGGCGTCCCTGTATGAGAGGCAGAAGGAAGCCGAGCGGCAGTTAAGGGAGCGGGAGGCGGCGGAAAGGTTTGATTTTGACTTTATGATTGGACAGCAGGGTTCGCTGAAATCCCAGATTGAACAGGGCAAATCAGCGATGCTTTATCCCCCGAGAGGACTGCATACTTTGCTTTCCGGCCCTACGGGAACCGGTAAGACCACCTTTGCGGAGAAGTTGTATGAATATGCCGTCAAAGTGGGGGCAATTGAGAAGAAGCAGGGGTTTATGGTATTTAACTGTGCGGAATATTCCCAGAATCCCCAGCTGATTCTGTCCCAATTGTTTGGGTGTCAGAAGGGAGCCTATACAGGAGCGGAGCGGGACAAGCCGGGGCTGGTAGAAATGGCGGACGGAGGAATCCTGTTTCTGGATGAGATTCACAGGCTTCCGCCAGAAGGACAGGAGATGCTATTTTTACTAATGGATAAGGGCGTTTACCGTCGGCTTGGCGAGACGGATAAATTCAGGAAGGCCAGCGTTCTGATTATCGGAGCTACTACGGAGAATATTAATACCGCTTTGCTGAAGACATTTTTAAGGCGGATGCCAGTGGTAATCCATCTTCCTTCGCTTAGCGAGCGGCCGATTGTGGAGCGGCTTCAGCTGATTGAGACATTCTTTTCCGCGGAACAGAAAAAAATCGGCGTTCCGATTCGGGTATATAAGGAAGTGATTATTGCGCTGCTTTTGTACCGGTGTTCCGGTAATATCGGGCAGCTTCAGGCGGATGTGCAGCTGCTCTGCGCACAGGCTTTTTTAAGATATAAAGTGGAATCATTGGAATATGTGACGATTGAACTGGCGTCCCTTCCGGAATTTATCCAGAATGGACGGCTGGAGCACAGGAATCAGAAGAATGATTTAATCGAATTTTTGAGATATTCGGATGATTACCATGTTTTTGAAGGAACAGTGGAAGGGGAGAATACGGGAGAATCTCTCTACGATATTATTTCCAGAAAATATCAGGTATTTAAGAGTCAGGGAAGAAGCGAAGGGCAGATTACGGGGATTCTGCAGGAGGACTTGAATCAGTACATGGCCCGGCTTATGGAGAAGTACCACGTGACGGCTCAGGAAGACGGAACGAAAAAACTCTTAAAGATTATTGACGCAAAGATTTATTATGCGGTAGAAGAGGTGCTTCAGTTCGCGGAGGTAAGGCTGAACCGCAAGTTGTCGGAACAGGCGCGGATTGGCATGATGATGCATGTAAACGCTATGGCCGAGCGGCTGGCAAAAGGAATTTCGCCAAAAGGAGAAGGGATTCAGGATATTGCGCTGAACCATCCCAGAGAATTTAGGGTCGCAAAAATTATCCTGCGGTTATTGGAAGAAGAGTTAGGCATTCAGATTCCGAAACAGGAGCTGGGGTATCTGACCATGTTCCTGTGCGTGATGGATGAGGAAACGAGACGGCATGTTGGAGTATTGGTTCTGGCCCATGGAAATTCTACGGCCGCCAGCATGGCGGAGGTGGCCAATCAGCTTATGGATACGCAGCACTGCAAAGCGCTGGATATGCCGCTGGATGTGTCAGTGGAGACGACCATAGAGCGGGCGCTGGAAATAGTCCGGAAAATAGATGAAGGGGAAGGAGTCATCGTACTTGCCGATATGGGCTCTCTGACAATGGTGGGCGATATTGCAGCGCAGAAAACTTCGGTAAAGATAAAGACGGTGCCGATGGTATCAACGGCAATCGTGCTGGAGGCTGTGCGCAAATCCCTGATGAAAGGCGTTGATTTAAACGAGGTGTATGAGTCCCTGTTAGAGACCGGGCGGATGCTACTCAGCCAGAATCTGGAGCATAACCAGATTAGGCGGTCAGAATACCGGATTATAGCTACCTGCTTTACCGGTCAGGGTACGGCGGTAAAAATCAGAGATATTCTGTATGAATTGCTGCCGGAAGCCTTAGCTGAAAAGATGCAGGTTACGTGTATGGATTTTAAAGAGGCGTCGGATGTGAAGAGCGGAAAGAAGGAGTTAAAGCGCAGGAAGATAGACGCGGTAGTAGGTACGGTGGATCTGCAGCTTGACAATGTGCCGTTTATTTCTGTGGACGAGCTGATTATCGGTTCCGGCATCCGGCGGCTGGAGAGTCTGCTTTCCGGCGGAAGTACCGGAGGTGCTATCGGAGACGCGGGAAGGGAGAATGTCAGCGCGGGCGTCCTTACGGAAACCCTCAGAGGGATGCTGGCGTTCTTAAGTCCGGACAGGATGGTTCCTCTTCTTGTCCGTTCCTTTGAGGAACTTATGGATGGAAAGGAATGGAAGAACAGCAAAGAGCTTCAGGTACGGTACGTAGTTCATACAGCCTGTATGTTGGAACGAATCCTTCAGGGCGAGGTGCTGCCTCATAAGCAGGCAGAAAGCATGAAGGAACAGTTCCCGGAGGTATTTGAACGGCTGAAGAGGGCGTTGTTTGAAACGGAGCAGACGCTGCATACGGCAGTGCCGGATTCAGAGCTTGCCTATCTGGCGGAGATGCTGGAGGAGTGCAGATAACACGTAATAGTGAAGCCATAGGCTGAACTTCTATGATAACACACAAAGCTGGCACGACTTTTGCTTATGAGATAAGTAAGAGAATTAGATAGAAGGCGGGGTGAGAAAAATGGTAGGGATTCTGGTTGTCACGCATGGAAATTTCAGCGAGGCGATTATCGGAAGCATGGAGCTGGTCTTCGGACATCAGGAAAAGCTGGAGGCGCTGACCTTAAACTATGGGGACGACATCAAAGAGCTTCTGGCAAAGATTAGGGAAAGAGCCAGAGAGTTAGACGATGGAGACGGAGTGATGGTTCTGGTAGATCTTTTGGGCGGCAGTCCATGTAATGTGACTGCATCCTGTTTGAAGGAAGAGCATATTCAGTGTGTTACGGGACTGAACCTTCCGATGCTGATTACCGTTCTGGAAGAACGGGAACGGGTCGAGCTGGGAGAGCTTCCGAAAGTAGCCATGGAAAGCGGCAAAAGCGGTATTGTAGATTTAAAGCAGCTAATCGGGTAAGCAGGTTTGAATTTCGCGGAAGCGGAGTAGGGACCAAAGGTAGTTTCAGGCACGCTCTAGGGAAAGGAGGACGCAGATGCCAAAATATATTCGTATTGATGAACGGCTGATACATGGACAGATTCTTCAGAAATGGCTGGAGTATACCTGCTGTAATATCATTTATGTGATAGACGACGAAGTAGCAGAGGACCCGATTACGCAGAGCGTATTAGCGATGACGGTTCCGGCGAAGGTCCAGGTTGAATTTTTAGATGAACGGTCGGGAGCGAAACGGATTCGGGAGACAAAGGATACAGTGATGATTCTTCTGAAATCGCTGGAAACGCTGCAGCGGCTGTTTGAGCTGGGAGTGAGGGCGGAACGCGTAAATGTATGCAGGCTTCCCTATGCTCCGGGAAAAAAGATGATCTGTCAGAATCTTTTTATTTCGGATAGAGAGGAAGAGATTTTAAGGCGGATAATTCGGGAGGGAATTGATATCTGCATACAGACAGTGCCGGATAACGACGAGATTCATATGAAGGATTTGCTGCCTGAAAGAGCGGAAGGGAGACGGGAAGCGTGGAAAGAAGAACAATGCTGATACTGCTGACCCATGGAAACTGGGGAGAAGAATTATTGGAAGCGGCGGAGATGATTGTGGGAAAGATTCATTCCTGTGAGGCGCTTGGGCTGATGCCGGAGCATGCGGCGGCGGATTACAGGGCGCGTCTTGATAAGGCGATGGAAGGGGAAAAAGAGATTCTTCTGCTGGCAGATATTAAGGGAGGAACCCCGTCGAACATAGCGGCAGTCTATGCGAGAAGAGAAGAACAGATTCAGGCTGTATGCGGACTGAGCCTGGAAATGCTTCTGGC
>CAOKJI010000199.1 GCA_948468495.1 uncultured Dorea sp.
GAAATTTTGCATCAGGGTGGTGCAAAATTGATGGAACTTATATTTTGTGGGAAAAAGGGTGCACGAGCGGAAAGGCGAAGTAAGACGCAGGACTTGACAGGGTGGGGAAAAATGCGTATAATTCAATAAGTTTTATTGTGGTAGCGGGATAAAGTGCAGGGAGAATTTGAGATGAGACAATTGCAGCATACGCCGGAAGGCGTCCGGGATATTTATAATATTGAATGTGGGAAGAAGCTGGCTTTGGAGCTTCGGCTTCATAAGGTGCTTCAGATGTATGGGTATCGGGATATTCAGACTCCGACTTTTGAATTTTTTGATGTATTTCGGAAAGAAATCGGTACGATTTCCTCTAAGGAATTGTATAAGTTTTTTGATAAAGAAGGAAATACGCTGGTGCTTCGTCCGGATTTTACTCCGTCGATTGCGCGGGCGGCTGCGACTTTATTTCCTGATAACGGAATGCCGGTCAGACTGTGCTATTCGGGCAATACATTTTTAAATTATACCGGAAGTTACCAAGGGCGGCTGCGGGAGGCTACCCAGATGGGGGCTGAGCTGATTGGCGTGGACTCGGTTGAAGCGGACGCGGAGATGCTTGCCATGGTTGTAGACTGCTTTACTACGATTGGACTTCGGGATTTTCAGCTTAGCGTGGGAATTGTGGACTATATTCAGAGTCTGATTGAGGACGCATCTCTGGATGAAGAATCGGAAGAGCGGGTCAGAGAACTGATTGGTAACCGGAATTTTTTCGGTGTGGAGGAGTATCTTGAGAGCGTCAGAGTCAGGAGAAGCGCTAAGGAGGCATTTGCCGCGCTGGAGGATATGTACGGCGGCAGGGAAGTGCTGAATCAGGCGAAGAATATCGCGCCGAACTCCAAAGCGGTGCAGGCGGTCAGAAGGCTGGAGAGAATCTATGAGATTCTGAAAATCTATGGGGTGGAGGAGCATATTACCTTTGATTTCAGTATGGGCGGGGGATATGGATATTATACGGGCATCATTTTCCGGGGATATACCCATGGTACGGGGGACGCGATTGTGAAGGGCGGCAGGTATGACCATCTCCTTGAGAAATTCGGCCGGAAATCTCCGTCGATTGGATTTGCTCTGGTGATTGACCAGTTGATGAATGCTTTGACCAGACAGCATATTCGGATATCCTATGCGAGAAAGAATACGCTGATTCTCTATGATGAAGGCAATCAGAAGAAGGCCATTAAGCTTGCAAGGGATTTCCGGGAGAAATGCAAGAATACGGAGCTGGTATGCCGTTCAAATACGAAGACGCTGGAAGATTATATGGAATACGGCAGAGAGAATTATGCCGGCAACTTAATTTACATACAGGATAATCATCAGATTGTGATGATTAATCTGATGACCGGCGAGAGAAAGTTAATTAATTAAGAAAGATAGATTTTTGGCGGCGCAGCGGCGGTATTGCATGTTGAAATATCAGAACGCCCGAAGGATATGAATATAAGAAACTAAGATAGGAGTCTGTTATGAGATATCTTACATTTGCCCTTGGGAAAGGGCGTCTGGCGGAGCAGACGCTGGACTTGCTGGAACAGATTGGGATTACCTGCGAGGAAATGAGGGATAAGAGCTCCAGGAAGCTGATTTTTGTGAATGAGGAGTTAAAGCTTCGTTTTTTCCTTTCTAAAGGACCGGACGTACCGACTTATGTAGAATACGGAGCCGCCGATATCGGCGTAGTCGGCAGGGATACGATTCTGGAGGAAGGGCGTAAAGTCCACGAGGTATTAGACTTGGGATACGGGAGATGCCGGATGTGTATCTGCGGACCAAGGGGCGCCGGCGAGTATTTAAAACATCATGAGCTGATTCGGGTTGCGACCAAATATCCGAATATCGCGAAGGATTACTTCTATAATGTAAAGCATCAGACGGTGGAGATTATTAAGCTGAACGGCTCCATTGAGCTGGCGCCAATTGTAGGTCTGTCGGAGGTCATCTGCGATATCGTGGAGACCGGGTCTACCTTAAGGGAGAACGGGCTGTCTGTGTTAGAGGAAGTGTGTCCTCTGTCGGCGAGAATGATTGTAAATCCGGTCAGCATGCGCATGGAGAGCGAACGGATTAAGGATTTGATTCAGCGGCTGAGAGGCGTAATCTAAAAAGGGGAAACTAAAACGATGAGAATAAAAAAGCTGGATAAAGACACGAGGGAAAATCTTCTGGAGAATCTGCTGAAACGAAGTCCGGGAAATTACGGGGAATATGAGGATATTGTTGCAGAGATTCTGGCGAGGGTAAAGACAGAGAAAGACAGGGCGTTATTTGAATATACCGCTAAGTTTGACCATGCAGAGATTGACGCAGGGAATATACGCGTGACAGAAGGGGAAATCAGGGAAGCTTATATGGAGACCGGAGAGGAACTGGTGGGTATTATCCGCAGGGCTCTTGACAATATCCGTAAGTTTCATGAGAAGCAGAGGCAGTATAGCTGGTTTGACAGTCGGACGGACGGAACCATTCTGGGACAGAAGGTAACCGCTCTTCGCAGGGTGGGAGTCTATGTACCGGGAGGGAAAGCGGCGTATCCTTCCTCTGTTCTGATGAATATCGTGCCGGCAAAAGTCGCCGGTGTGGAGGAGATTCTTATGGTAACGCCTCCGGGAAAGGACGGAAAGGTCAATCCCCATACTCTGGTTGCCGCCAATGAGGCAGGGGCCGACGTTATCTATAAAGCAGGCGGGGCTCAGGCAATCGGCGCCCTGGCTTACGGTACGGAGAGTATTCCGAAGGCAGATAAGATTGTAGGACCCGGCAATATCTTCGTGGCGCTGGCAAAAAGGGCGGTTTACGGACATGTGAGCATCGATGCTATCGCAGGTCCCAGTGAGATTCTGGTACTTGCAGACGAGACGGCCAATCCCAGATACGTGGCGGCGGATCTTCTGTCCCAGGCGGAGCATGACGAATTGGCTTCGGCGATTCTGGTAACCACCAGCGAAGAACTCGCGAAGGCGGTGTCGGAGCAGGTGGACGGCTTCTTACAGGAGCTTTCAAGAGCAGAGATTATCCGGAAATCTCTGGATAATTACGGCTATATTCTGATTGCGGACACCATGGAAGAGGCAGTTGATATTGCCAATGAGATTGCTTCGGAGCATTTGGAGATTATGACGAAGAATCCTTATGATACCATGACTAGAATCCGGAACGCAGGCGCAATCTTTATCGGAGAATATGCAAGCGAGCCTCTGGGAGATTATTTTGCAGGACCGAATCACGTACTGCCAACCAACGGCACTGCGAAATTCTTCTCGCCTCTCTCGGTGGATGACTTTATCAAGAAGTCAAGTATTATCGGGTATTCTAAGGAGGCGCTTTCGGAAGTACATAGAGATATTGAAGCGTTTGCAGAGGCGGAGCATCTGACGGCCCATGCCAATTCCGTAAGGGTGAGATTTGAATAACAGACGCAGCGTTGAGTATGAATTGTGTAATTTTGTAACAAAGTATATGATTCGGTAAGGGAGGGATACCGGTGGACAGGACAGCGTCCTTAAGACGTACAACGAAGGAAACGGACATTTCCGTAACAATCAATCTGGATGGACAGGGAAACAATGAGATTCATACCGGAATCGGATTTTTTGACCATATGCTGAACGGCTTCGCCCGTCATGGTCTTTTTGATTTGACAGTGAAAGCAGAAGGAGATTTGTGCGTAGACTGTCACCACACCATAGAAGATACGGGCATCGTGCTTGGAACGGCGCTTGGGAAAGCTCTGGGGGATAAAGCAGGAATTAAGCGTTATGGAAGCTTTCTGCTCCCTATGGATGAAACGCTGGCGCTGTGCGCCATTGATTTGTCCGGCAGGCCATATCTGAACTATCAGGCGGAATTTACCTGTGAGAAGCTGGGAGAGATGGATACAGAGATGATAAAGGAATTTTTCTATGCCGTATCCTACAGCGCCGCGATGAATCTGCATTTGAAGATTATGGACGCAGGCAATAACCATCATATGGCGGAAGCGCTGTTTAAAGCATTTGGAAAAGCATTGGACATTGCAACATCTAAGGAACCTAGAATGAAAGAAGCGTGGACCACGAAGGGAACGCTGTAGAGGACGGAAATATGATTTATAAGAGAGTAATTCCATGCATATTCATCAATTCAGGGAAGGCAGTGAAATGGTTTGACGATAAGACGGTACTGAGCAAAGATGTGATTACCCTTGCAAGATATTACAGCGAGCATGGAGCGGATGAACTGCTGATATTTGATTTGTCGGATACGGATGAAGAACATGACGAAGCCATTGTGCTGATGAAGAAGATTAACCGGGTAATACGGATTCCCATGATTGCCGGCGGCAATATCAGACGTCTGGAGGACGTTAAGAAGATTCTGTACACCGGAGCCAAACGGGTGCTGATTAATTTTTCCAAGCGAAACAGCGTGGAGATGATGGAGGAAGCGGCCCTTCGGTTTGGTAAAGAAAAGATTGCGGTATCGCTGAATGACTTTGATTCACTGTTTAAGCACCAGCATTCCATCAATGACAACTGCAGCGAAATCGTATTTATGCACCGGCTGGATTTAGATTCGGTTATGAATACGACGTCTCTTCCCTGTGTGATTGTAACGGATACTATGGAAGAGACGGAACTGTTCCGGATTCTGAAATGTCCGGGGGTCAGAGGGGTGTCCGGGAAATACGTAAGTCAGACTGATATGGAATTTACGAAATTCAAAGAGAAGTGCGAGCAGGAAGAGATTACCATGACTTCTTTTGAGAGCATCATGGAATTTTCGGAGTTTAAACTGAACGGCGATGGGCTGATTCCGGTTATTGTACAGCATTATAAGACCCAGGAGGTCCTTATGATGGCTTATATGAATGAAGAAGCATTTTATTCGACGATTAAAACCGGGAAAATGACCTATTACAGCCGGAGCAGACAATGC
>CAOKJI010000200.1 GCA_948468495.1 uncultured Dorea sp.
GATACGCCGTTAATTTCTTTCGTCGGGGATTTGATGGTTCTCTTTGTAATAAAACGAGGGGAAGAGGCATATGAAATCATAAAAGACAACATGCTTCCGCCAGACTGCGATATCGAGGCGTTATACCACACTGCGTGCGGGAATCTTGTACGGGATGTGGAGTTTGTGATTGGCAATACCATGTATGGGGCATTCGCTATACTGGCGGACGGGTATCATGAGGCAAGTTCCTTATGTTTCCGTCATATCTGGGAGGTATGCGTACAGAAGCTGGAGGATGATCTGCTGATTATGGTTCCTTCCAAGGATACGGTTCTTTTTGCGCCGGCGTCGCAGGAGGCGGTAGTGGAAAAGATGAAGTATCATGCAGAGCAGGTTTATGAGTCAGACCGGAATAGAATTAGTAACCGGACATTTTTATTTACAAAAGATGGAAAGGAATTAATAGCATATGACGAAACGAAACATTAGGATGATAGGCCTGGATTTGGATGGGACGCTTCTGGATAGCAATAAAGTATTCACAGAGTATTCCAGGAATGTGATTAGCAAAGCGTTAGAGCAGGGAGTGATTGTACTGCCGGCTACCGGGCGTCCTGCATCGGGAGTTCCAAAAGAAGTGATGGAATTTCCGGGGATACGTTATGCACTGACCTCGAATGGCGCCAGAGTGCTGGATATGCAGGAGGGAAAGGTATTGTACGAACGGCTGATTCCTTATGAGGACGGGACCGGGCTTCTTGAGATACTGAAAAAATATGACGCTCTTCTGGAGATTTATTATGAGGGAATCGGGTATGCCAACCGGCATGATTTGGAAATGGTAGAACGGTATATGCCTTCGGCGCCGATGGTGGATTATATCCGTAATACAAGAAAGCCGGTGGAGGATGTGTTTGAGATGTGTCACAGGGAGCGGCGTCCGCTGGATAAGATACAGGCGCTTTTTGCCAGCATGGAGGATAAAAGGGCGGCGTTTGCCGAGGTGGGAGAAAAGCTCCCGGATATCACCATTTGCGGGGCTCTGTATAATAACCTGGAAGCCAATGCGAAAGAGGCGAGAAAGGGGCTTGCGCTGGTTAAGTTAGGAGAACTTCTTGGGATTTCCAGAGAAGAAATTATGGCCTGCGGGGACGGGTCGAATGATATTGAAATGGTTCGGGAAGCCGGGCTGGGGGTCGCTATGGCGAATGCGATTGCGGAAGTGAAAGAGGCGGCTGACTGCGTGACTCTGTCCAATGACGAAGACGGGGCGGCGAAGGCAATTGAAGAGTATGTGTTGAAATAGCCGAAAGAAATAAAGGAGAATAGGAAGATATGTTGGATTTTATTAAAATTGTGGTTCTCGGAATCGTAGAGGGAATTACGGAGTGGCTCCCGGTCAGCAGCACCGGGCATTTGATTCTGGTTGGGGATTTGCTGAAACCCGGACTTAGCGACGCATTTATGGAGATGTTTAACGTGGTAATCCAGCTTGGCGCGATTATGGCGGTGGTGGTTATCTATTTTCATAAGCTGAATCCTTTTTCGCCGAGGAAGAACCAGAGACAGAAGATGCTTACCTGGCAGATGTGGATTAAGGTAGCCATAGCTTCCGTTCCGGCGGCAGTGATTGGACTGATTTTTGACGACTATCTGGACGCGCTGTTTTATAAGCCGGTTCCGGTGGCGGTGATGCTGATTGTATACGGTATTTTATTTATCATTATCGAGAATAAAAATAAAGGCGTTACGCCGGAAGTAACGAAGATTTCCCAGTTGTCTGTTAAGATGCTTCTGTGGATTGGAGTATTCCAGATGCTGGCGATGATTCCGGGTACGTCCAGGTCCGGGGCGACCATTGTCGGCGCGCTTATGATTGGGGTGGCAAGAGAGACGGCTGCGGAATTTACGTTCTTTCTGGCAATTCCGGTTATGTTTGGCGCAAGCTTCCTGAAGCTGGTAAAGTTTGGATTCCATTTTACCGGGCAGGAGTTTGGACTTCTGATGCTGGGATGCGCCGTTTCCTTCGTGGTATCCGTCGTGGCGATTAAGTTCCTGATGGGGTATATTAAGAAGCATGATTTTAAAGTGTTCGGATATTACCGGATTGTGCTGGGCGCGGCGATTATTATTTCGGCAGTTGTGAAGGTGATTATGGGGTAACCTATGTATAGTAACGAGTAGAATCTGCGTTTGCACGCAGCAAAAATCGGCGCAGGAAACGCCGTAAAGAAAAATTTAAAAGTTACTTGCTTTTTATAAGAAACATGCTAAAATAGGAAAGGTGAATATTTATGCAAAAAAATGTAAGTTTCTTCACAAGGTTTGTGGAGAAGAAAGCTCGTATTTGTTGAGCGGAAGGGAGAAATTATGAAATTGAAAAAGTTAAGCAGTATGTTACTGGCATCCGCAATGGTAATTTCACTGGCGGCATGTGGTTCTGGAGATTCTGGAAAAGAAGAGTCTGACGCAGGTGAAGATACAGCGGCGGAAGCAATTACGTCCATTGAGCAGTTAGAAGGTAAGACGATTGGCGTACAGACAGGTACAACCGGCGATATCTATGTAACGGACGAGTTCGGCGAGGACTCTGTGGAGCGTTACAATAAAGGCTTTGAGGCGGTTCAGGCTCTGCAGCAGGGCAAGATTGATGCGGTGATTATTGACAATGAGCCGGCGCAGGTATTTGTGTCAGAGAATGAAGGGCTTAAGATTCTGGACGAGGCCTACACAGAGGAAGAGTATGCAATTGCTGTTTCCAAAGACAATACAGAGCTTACGCAGAAGCTGAACGAGGCGCTTGCGGCGCTGAAAGAGGACGGAACCTTTGACGCGATTTTTGATTATTATATCAGCGGAGAGGGTGAGGCTTATGCCATTGACGAGTCTGTAGAGCGCGACGGACAGCTTGTTATGGCGACCAACGCAGAATTCCCGCCGTATGAGTTCCATGATACAGTGGACGGAGAAGATGCGATTATGGGCGTGGATGCAGACGTTGCAAGGGCAATCTGCGATTATCTTGGAATGGAGCTTGTCATTGAAGATATGAGCTTTGATTCGATTATTACTGCCGTTCAGAGCGGAAAGGCAGACGTAGGTTTCGCGGGTATGACAGTGACAGAGGATCGTCTGAAATCCGTTGATTTCTCGGATACCTATTGTACCGCGCGTCAGGTTGTAATCGTAAAAGAGTAATCAGGTTCATGCAGGCTGGCGGTTGTGAGAGATATTCGGAAAAAGTCCTTTACGGGCGTCAGTTTCGCGTGTGGCCGGAATCAGTACATACAGAAAGAAGAGGAAGAATGAAGTGGGAATGGATATGAGCTTCGGGGAGCGTTTTGCATTTAACTTTATAGATGACAAGCGCTGGACCTATATTGCAGACGGTTTGAAGGTTACGCTGCAGATCACCTTTCTTGCGCTTTTGATTGGTATCGTGCTTGGATTTGTCCTTGCTATTATCCGGTCTACATATTTGAAAACAGGGAAACTAAAGGTTCTGAATCTAATTGCCCAGATTTACATTACTGTAATCCGGGGAACGCCGGTGGTTGTGCAATTGCTGATTATTTATTTTGTAATCTTTGGAACGGTGAATGTAAGCAAGGTTCTGGCGGCGGTCATGGCATTCGGAATGAATTCGGCGGCGTATGTAGCGGAGATTGTGCGGTCCGGAATTATGTCGATTGACGACGGACAGTTCGAGGCGGGGCGCTCGCTGGGCTTTAATTACTTTCAGACTATGGTTTACATTGTGCTTCCGCAGGCGTTTAAGAATATCCTGCCGGCGCTTGGCAATGAGTTTATTGTGTTATTGAAAGAAACTTCCGTAGCCGGATATATTGCGATTCAGGATTTGACCAAAGGCGGGGATATTATCCGAAGCCGCACTTATGACGCGATGTTTCCGCTGCTTACCGTAGCGGTTATTTATCTGATTATGGTTATGATTTTCAGTAAACTTGTCAATATGCTGGAGAGGAGGCTGAGGAACAGTGACCATTAATAATGGAGAGACATTGATTAAAGTAGAAGGCCTTCGGAAGAACTTCGGCAAATTGCATGCGTTAAACGGGGTGAGCGAGGAAATCCGCAAGGGAGAAGTTGTGGTTGTGGTGGGACCGTCAGGTTCGGGCAAGTCCACATTCTTACGCTCTTTGAATCTGTTAGAGGAGCCGTCGGAAGGTAAGATTTATTTCGAGGGCGTAGATATCACAGATAAGAAGGTGGATATTAACCGGCACCGTCAGAAGATGGGGATGGTATTCCAGCATTTTAATCTGTTTCCCCACAAGACGATTCTGCAGAATATTACCCTGGCTCCGATGAAACTGCTGGGGATGAGCAAGGAAGAAGCGGACAAGAAGGGCATGGAGCTTTTGGAGCGGGTCGGGCTGGCAGAGAAGGCGAATGCTTATCCTTCCCAGTTGTCCGGCGGTCAGAAACAGAGGATTGCGATTGTGCGGTCTCTGGCCATGGAACCGGATGTGATGCTGTTTGACGAGCCCACTTCCGCGCTGGACCCAGAGATGGTCGGCGAGGTGTTAGAGCTGATGAAACAGCTTGCAAGAGACGGCATGACCATGGTGGTGGTAACCCATGAGATGGGATTCGCCAGAGAAGTGGGCAGCAGAGTCATTTTCATGGCGGACGGCGAGATAAAGGAGCAGGGAAGCCCGAAGGAGTTCTTTGAACATCCGAAAGATCCCAGGCTTCAGGAATTTTTATCCAAGATTTTGTAATTATATATTGGGAATACATGGCAGGCGAAATGTTGCAGTTCGCCTGCTTTTTAAATAGGGGGGAGGATTATGTGGGAAACAGGACCGTTATACGTTTTGTAGTTATTACTGCGTGACGTGGCAGGAGCAGGCCGCGGCAAAAACGGGCATATACTAAAACAACGACAAATTCGGAATTTAGAGGAGGTAAGACTTTTGAATATTAGCAGCTATAAGAAATACATT
>CAOKJI010000201.1 GCA_948468495.1 uncultured Dorea sp.
CGGGGTGCCGGAGAGCTTATATGAGTCGGCAAATCTGGAAGGCGCGGGAAAGATTTATCAGTTCTTCCATATTACGCTGCCGTTAATCTGGACCAACGTGCGTACCACGCTGACATTTTTCATTATCAGTACTATCAATTTAAGCTTTCTGTTCGTTCAGGCTATGACCAGCGGAAAGCCGGACGGGGCCAGCGAGGTGTTCTTAAGCTATATGTACGGGCAGGCGTATACCAATTCTTCCTACGGATATGGTATGGCAATCGGAGTTGTAGTATTCCTGTTCTCCTTCGGCCTTGCAGGACTGGTGAATCTTGTGACTAAGCGGGAACCGCTGGAATTTTAGGAGGGAGAGATTATGGATAAGGCAAGCAGACGATTATACAAATTGTTTATCTACGTAGTGCTGCTGGCGCTGGCAGTCAGCATTATTGTGCCGGTCGGCTGGGTATTTCTCGCTTCTATCAAGGAAAATTCCGAGTTTTACGGCAATCCATGGGCAATGCCCAAAGGCGTTTACATTCAGAACTTTATTGACGCGTTCGCAGAGGCGCGGATGGGCGATTATTTTATGAATTCCGTTATAGTGACGGCGCTGGCCCTCCTGCTTCTCTTGGTACTGGCTCTGCCGGCCGCATACGTGCTGGCGCGCTACCGGTTTCCGGGCAGTAAGCTGTGCAATATTATGTTTATGGGCGGGCTGTTTATCAACGTGAACTATATTGTAGTTCCTATTTTCCTGATGTTCGTGGACGGAGACAGATGGCTGAATCAGGTAATTGGCAAAGGATTTTTCCTGAACAATCTGTTTATTGTGGCTCTGGTCTATGCTTCGACGGCGCTGCCGTTTACCATTTATCTGCTGTCAGGTTTTTTCATAACCATACCGAAGGATTATGAGGAAGCGGCGTTCGTGGACGGCTGCGGATACTGGAGGACCATGATACAGGTTATGATGCCTATGGCAAGGCCCAGTATTATTACGGTAATTTTATTTAACTTTCTTTCCTTCTGGAACGAGTATATCATATCCATGACGCTGCTTACCGGAGAAGAGCAGACGCTTCCGGTGGGGCTGATGCGCTTGATGCAGGCGCAGCAGGCGGCGGCAAATTACGGCAGACTGTATGCGGGACTGGTTGTCGTCATGCTTCCGGTACTGATTCTGTATATCTGCGTACAGAAGAAACTGACGGAAGGCATGAGCTTAGGCGGACTGAAAGGTTAGCGAGGGTAATGGATAGGAGGAAGATAAGTTATGAATAAATGGCTAATTAGACTGATAGCGTTACTTGCTTTTGTGATATGTATTGCCCTGATTGTAACCGGACAGAGGACGGTGGGAGTTCCCCATCTGATGAAGATGATGGCTGGACTTCTGGGGCTCTTGGCATTACTGTTTGTATATAATAAGACGCATCAATAGAAGGATTTTTTATGAATGCTCAGGGTGACCTGAGCATTTTTTTGTTCTAACCTTAACCTGTAACCTGCGGTATATCTTATGAAACAGCCGAATGGCCATAACATTGACGTTAAATGGCGTTTTATGTAGAACAGGTTGTCAGATGAGGAAAAGCTCTTTAAAATATAAGGAACAAAGTTTGCTAAAATGGTATGTAAGTTTGTCGAAACTGAAGCTGGTATTGCAAAAGTCTTCAAAAAATGATAGAATACGAAGATATGTAAGATTCTTTGCAAATATAGTTTGTAATATAAAGAAAGGTTTTGGTATTCATGAGTCAGAGAGAGGCGAAAAAGAAGGTTCCGCACAGAGGAAGAAGAGGGAAACATGCTCCAAAAAGGGAAAGAGAGTATGACAGACCAGAAAGAAGTAACGGCGTCAGGAATAATAATCTAAGCCGGAGAATTGGTCTGGTATTGGCAGGAATTGAAGCGGTTATCAGTGTTATATTTCTTGTGGCTTTGTTTCAGCTGAATATGTTTCCTGCATTATTTATGGCTATTATTGCAATAATATTAGTAGTTTGTTTTGGGCTTATTCTGGCAAGCCAGTTTTTCTCCAAGAAAAATGCGATTGGCGGAAAAGTGTTAAGTGTAATTCTATCCTTATTGTTATTACTTGCTTCTTATTATCTGTTCCGGGTAAATAGTGCGATTGGTCAGATTTCCGGAGGCGAATATAAGTTAGACAGCATGGTTGTGGCCGTTATGGCAGACGACCCGGCGGAGAAGATTCAGGATGCCGAAAACTACCAGTTTGGCGTACAGTATCAGATGAAAGGCGAGCAGATTCGGGAGACGGTAGACGCAATTAATGAGGAACTGGGAACAGAGATTAGCGTGGTCGAGTTTGAAAGCCTTGCCCAGCAGGCGGAAGCGCTGCATAACGGACAGGTGGATGCAATTATCTATAATGAAGGTTATTCGGGAATTTTAGAGGAAGCCTTTGAAGGATACAGCACAAATACAAAGATTATCTATTCGCACAATATTAAGAATGAGCTGGAGAATAAGGCGGCGGATGTGGAAGTGAAGGATGAAACCTTTACCGTATATATCAGCGGTATTGACGTGTACGGTGCAATTGAGACAAATAGCCGGAGCGATGTGAATATTATCGCTACAGTGAATCCTACGACACATCAGGTGCTTCTGGTAACGACTCCGCGTGATTATTATGTAGAAATACCTGGAATTTCCGGCGGACAGAAGGATAAACTGACCCACGCGGGAGTTTACGGTGTGGATGCATCCATGGCGACCCTGGAGCAATTATACGATACAGAGATTGATTTCTATGCAAGAGTGAATTTCACATCACTGATTGAGATGGTAGACGCGCTGGGAGGCGTGGATGTGGAATCCGAATATGCATTTACCACAAGCGCAGATTCCGGCATGGTCATGAATGTAGTACAGGGAATGAATCACTTTAACGGCAAACAGGCGCTTGCATTCTCAAGGGAGCGTATGAATGTGCCGGGCGGAGACAATCAGCGTGGAAAAGACCAGCAGGCAGTGATTACAGCCATGATTAAGAAGATGGTATCTCCTGCGATTCTGACCGGAGCCAATGGAATTATCAGCAGTGTCAGCGGTAATGTGGATACCAATATGTCAGAAGAGCAGATTCAGAATCTGATTAAGAAGCAGCTTGCAGAAGGAGCTTCCTGGAATATTAAATCTGTTGCGGCAGAGGGCACCGGGGACAACCAGCTTTGTTATTCTTATTCAGGAATGCCGCTTTATGTAATGCAGCCGGATCAGGCGGTGGTAGATATGATTAAATCCGAAATCAATGCAGTGGAAAATGGTGAAACGCTGGAAGGCTCAGTTGGAACGGAGTAGAAGCTGTGTTCGGAACGGAGGAAGTTATGAAAAAGTGGATTCAAAAATGGGATTTATCCTTTGTATATAAGATATTTCTGGTGACTTTGGATGTGATATTTATTAATGTCAGTTCGTTTATGGCATTATGGCTCAGATTTAATCTGACTTTTCAGGAGATACCTCCGGAATATGCGGAATCTATTCGGGAACTTGTATTGGTAAATACAGTTGTAACAGTAGTGATTTTTGCATGTTTTCGGTTATATAACAGTTTGTGGCGTTATGCCAGCGTTAAGGAACTGGTCTATGTCATGGGTTCCTGCGTGCTGAGCGTGCTCTTTAATATGATGGCATTTTATCTGACTTACAGACCCATATACAGGAGTTACTTTATCCTGTATCCTGCAACGCTGTTTTTGCTGACCTGTTTGAGCCGGTTTTCTTACCGGCTGCTCAGGCTCCTATACCGGGGGAATATGCATGGGAGACATATGCGTTATACCATGATAGTCGGGGCGGGGGAAGCATGTAATGTGGTAATGAAAGAGCTGGAGTTAAGCCTGGAATTAGACGCCAAGATTTGCTGTATTATTGATGATAATCCGCGCAAGCATGGTACGTATATTCACGGCGTGAAGGTAGTAGGCGGCAGGGATGCGATTGTAACCAATGCGAAGAGATACGGGATTACCGAGATTATCGTAGCGATTCCAAGTATCAGTAAGAAAGAGCAGCAGGAGATTCTTGAAATCTGTCAGCAGGTTCCGAACTGTGAGTTGAAGGTTATGCCTGGTATTTATCAGTTTGTAAATGGCGAAGCGGCAGTATCAAGGCTCCGCCACGTAGAGATTGAAGATTTGCTCGGACGGGAACCGATTGAGATTATCACAGAAAAGATTGGCCGTTATGTTTCTGATAAAGTGGTCCTTGTCACCGGCGGAGGCGGAAGCATCGGAAGTGAGCTCTGCCGTCAGATTGCGGCAAACGGCGTGCGCCAGTTGATTATTTTTGATATATATGAAAATAATGCGTACGATATACAGCAGGAATTAAAGAGCAAGTATCCGAATTTGAATCTGGTGGTGCTGATTGGTTCTGTAAGAAACGGCCGGAAGGTTAATCATGTATTCGCCAAATACCGCCCGGATATCGTCTACCATGCAGCGGCTCATAAGCATGTGCCTCTGATGGAGGACAGTCCCAATGAGGCGATTAAGAATAACGTGTTTGGAACTTATAAGACTGCTTTGGCTGCGGATAGATTTGGTGTGAAGAAGTTTGTACTGATTTCTACTGATAAGGCTGTGAATCCTACCAATATTATGGGCGCTTCAAAGCGGATTTGCGAGATGGTGATTCAGACCTTTGCGAATCATTCTAAGACAGAGTATGTAGCTGTTCGTTTTGGAAATGTACTTGGAAGTAACGGAAGTGTGATTCCCTTATTTCGGAAACAGATTGAGGCGGGCGGACCGGTACTGGTCACTCATCCGGACATCATACGTTACTTTATGACCATACCGGAAGCAGTGTCGTTAGTACTTCAGGCAGGCGCCAGCGCCAAAGGCGGTGAGATTTTTGTCCTGGATATGGGACAGCCTGTGAAAATCCTGGATTTGGCGAAGAATTTAATCGAGCGCTCCGGTTTTGT
>CAOKJI010000202.1 GCA_948468495.1 uncultured Dorea sp.
GAATGCATCCCACATTCAGGCATGTCCCTCCCAGATGCTGCTTTTCAATCAGCGTTACCTCCGCGCCAAGCTGGCCTGCCCGGATTGCCGCCACATAGCCGCCCGGACCTCCTCCTATAATAACTATTTTCATATTTTTCATACCTCTTTCATTACTGTTTGCCAGAGTGTTGTCCCACCTAGAGCGTATCCCAAAATTGCTTTCTGCAAGATGTCGTCCCAATTTGCATCAGATTTTATGCTGGATTTGGGAGGTGTAGTGGGCTACATTGACCAAATTCAGCGTAAAATCTGGTGTGAAGTGGGGCGGCAGATTCCCACAGCGAAGTCTTCTGGGCGGGCCGCTTACTCATTAGACTGTAATCCTCCTTACGCTTCTACTTCCGAATGTTCAACATCCGCCTTTCCCATAATTCCGTCGCGGACAAGTGTAATTCCTACAACCGTCAATACTCCTGCAATGAGGAACAGCAGATAGTAAATCGGAAGGCTTGTTACAACAAAGGCTGCAATGAACACTCCCACGATTCCGGCCGTCTGAAGACAAAGAATAAGCGGAAGGTCGAATTTACCCTCTTTGTAGAACATATGCGCGCTAAATGGCATTTCAAAACAGCAGGAACACATGAAAATCGGGAATGTAACCACCGGGTCGCATCCAAGCATAATACAGGTAGCCATACAAGGCGCGTAAATACCGAATCCAACGTTCATTAATGCGCCCCAGATAAAGTTGAAAATACAACCTACAACTAACTTCCAGCCGTACAAACCGCGGGCTGTACCCACCACGCCAAATGGTCCGAAACCGACATTCTTGCACACCATTACAACCGCGCAGGCAATCAGACAAATCCCAAGAATAATACGAAGTCTTTTCACATCCCATTTTACTACAATCCCGGCCATAAGATATGCGCCGATAGCCGCAGAGATACACATGAATATAATCGTCTTAACGTCGCAGTCTACAGCGGCGACAAAGATAAACGCTTCAATAAATCCGCCGAACACCGTACCGCAGTTCAATGTTCCCGGAAGGTTGATATCTTTGCAGATTTTCGTAGGTCTCCAGAAAGAAGACAGTACTGCAAAGGAACCGATTCCAAGTGTGTCAAGGCAGAGTCCTGTAAATCCCGAAACCATACCCCATCCCCATTTATAAGGAGTTGTGGCTTTTACGTCCGCCCATTTATTATGCTTCTTAGAAGCTTTCAGCAGATCATATTCGGAAAATGCAAACAGACTCACCAATAAAAACTGTATAATTCTAACTATCATAGCGTCCTCCTTTCAAAACACCCGCCCCTTAACCTATGGCCCCGCCATAACGGCAGAAGCAGGTATTTACGGTAATCTATGAAAGAGCCATCATAAAAGGATGCTCTATCTTTTCTTTCAGTGTCTTTAAAAATCTTCCCGCTGGCGAACCGTCGACAACCGCATGGTCAAAGCTCAGACTGAGTCCAATCATCGTACGCTCCCTAACCTCCCCATTTACGACTACGGCTTCCTTTGTTGACGCGCCGACGCCAAGAATTGCAATCTCTGGGGAATTGATAATCGGGGTAAAATACTTCACACCGGTTGCGCCCACATTACTGATTGTGAAGGTTCCCCCTGCGTAATCTGACGGCGCAAGCGTT
Organism: uncultured Dorea sp.; assembly: GCA_948468495.1. The sequence continues at coordinate 1,647 of CAOKJI010000202.1, forward strand.
CCTTCCCGACATCCCATAGCCGCATGGTTAACCGCCTCAAACAATTCTAAGCCGCTCATTGCGCCTATGTTCTTAATCACCGGAACCAGCAGACCGCCTTCTGCGTCCACTGCAATTCCTAAATTGACGGAGTCGCTTAGCGTAATGGTATCCTCTGTAGCTGTTCCATTAATATAAGGACATTCTTCCAGCGCGCTTCTTACCGCAAGCGCAAGCAATCCTGTCAGCGTAATCCTTTTCTCCGGATATTTGTTCTTCAGAAACGCTTTCATTTCAAGCATTTCATCTAACTGAACGTCTATCATCATACTTACGTGAGGTTTACTGTAGGCGCTGTTTCTCATCGCTGATGCAATCGCTTTCCGTATCCCTTTCACCGGTATTTCCGTTGTTTTTGCTACCGAAACCGCTGCTTCTGTCACAACGCTTTCTGAAGCGGCTGTTTCTATCGCCAGGGCTGCTGTTTCTCCGCCTTCTTTCCCATGCTGCTCCGTCACAGAGAAGTCTTTCGCCGGCGCTTCTTCAAAAGCGAGAACTTCCTTTTTCCCAATCCGTTTTCCTGGAAACCTCTTCGTAAGTTCGTCTAAGTCAATTCCTTTTTCTTTCGCCATCTTTTTGGCAACCGGCGTAATCACCGTTCTGACTCCGGTATCCAAAGACGCTGCTTCTGAACCGGATATTTCTATAGCGGGCCTTTCCTCCTCAGGAGCCGCGGCGGTTCCTGAGCCGTCTCCAATTACCGCTACTGTTTTGCTAATTTCTACGTCGTCGCCTTCCTGAAAGAGAATCTGCTCGACAATTCCGTCGCAGGATGCCTCTATATCCTGTGTGATTTTATTGGTCTCAACTACCAGTAGAACGTCTCCCTTTTTAACGGAATCTCCTACTTTCACCTTCCATTCGGAGATAACAGCCGTTTTGACATAATCTCCTGCCAGAACCATTAAATCAATATTTACCATACGAATCCATTCCTTTCCGCTACTGAAGAGACTTCTTCACAGCCGCAATAATATCGTCCTTATTCGGAACAGTCAGCGGTTCAAGACCCGGGCTGTATGGAATCGGACAGTCTTTGGCGCCAAGGCGAATCACCGGCGCGTCAAGAGAATCGAACATTTCTTCTGCTATGATAGCCGCGATTTCACCTCCGAATCCGCCGGTCTTCCATGCCTCATGTACAATGACTGCATGATTGGTCTTTTCGATTGACTCTTTTACCGTTTCCTTATCAAATGGAACTAAAGTGCGTGGATCAACTACTTCTATACTAATCCCTTCCTTTTCCAGTTCCTCCGCCGCTTCAAGGGCTTCCAGAACCATTGCCGACGTAGCGATTACGGTACAGTCGCTTCCCTCTCTCTTAATGTCCGCTTTCCCGATTGGAAGTATGTATTCTTCTTCTGGAACCTCTCCTCTGGTGCCATACAGCAATTTGTGCTCGATAAAAAGAACTGGATTATCGTCTCTGATGGCCGCTTTCAAAAGTCCTTTCGCATCGTAAGGCGTGGAAGGAGACACCACTTTGATTCCTGGGATATGGCAGAACCATGCCTCCAGAGATTTTGAATGCTGCGCGGACGCCGAAGCCCTTGCGCCTCCCTGCGTACGCATAACAAACGGCAGCTTCACCTGTCCATCGTAAACGTAGTGAAGAAGAGACGCTTGATTTACCATCTGGTCAAGAGTCAGGCCAATCCAATCCATATACATCATCTCTAATACCGGTCTCTTTCCTGCAATTGCAGCTCCGATGGCAATACCGGTCTGGGCCTGCTCGGAAATCGGGGTGTCCATTACCCGCATAGCTCCGAACATTTCGTTCAGCTTCTCTGTTACCCGGAATGCTCCTCCGTATACTTCAATATCTTCTCCTAACAGGAAGACATTCGAGTCGCGTTCCATTTCTTCAATTAATGCTTCACGCAATACATCTTTATAAAATCTTTTGCTCATCTTTCTTATCCTCCCTTATTATGCGAAAATGCCTTCCATCAAAACAGATGGAGCTGGATACGGGCTTTCAAGACCAAATTGAATTGCTTTGTCAACGTCGTTCTGCGCTTCGGCATTCAATTCTTCAATATCTGCCTCGGTGCAGATTCCCTTTTCCTGTAAATATTTCGCAAAACGGATAATCGGGTCCTTTTCAGGAGTTGTCCAGGAATCAATTTCTTCCTGGGACTGGTATCCGCCCTTATCTCCTGTGGAGAATCCAAGAACCCGGTAAGTCTTCGCTTCAATCAGAGTCGGACCCTCGCCGCGGCGCGCTCTGGCAACCGCTTCTTCGGTAGCCTCAATCACCGCGATGATATCGTTACCGTCAATGGATACGCCCGGAATCCCGTAAGCCGCCGCCCGCTCAGAAATATTTTCAACGCTTAGATGACGGTCTGCACGCACCGTCAACCCATACATATTGTGCTCCACGAAGATTACATTATTTGTCTTCCACAGAGCCGCCATATTCAAAGCCTCATGGAACATCCCTTCATTACTTGCGCCATCGCCTAAGAAGCTTAACGCCACCCGGTCGGAACCATCCATTTTGAACGTCAGTCCATAACCGACTCCGATTCCAAGGGCTCCGCATACGATGCCGCATCCGCCAAGCATTCCCTTTTCTCTGCTTGCAATCAGCATGTGGCTTGCCTTCCCTCCACAGTATCCGGTTGATTTACCCATCATCTCTGCAACCATTTTATTCAGGTCGAGTCCTTTTCCAACAAAATGGGCGTGTCCCCGGTGCGTACTCGTTACCCAGTCGTCGTCGTTCAGGCACGCGCATGCCCCGACGCCTGTGGCCTCCTGACCAACGCACATATGTACCGGTCCGCGGACCTTTCCAGCCTTGTGCTGTTCGCGAATCCCATATTCCAACTGTCTTGTTACCACCATTCTCTTATACAGTAACTTCATCTTATCGTTATCAAACATTATGTATTGCTCCTTTCATTTCCTATCGTACCCGAAAGTGTTTTCCTGCTGTCTGTTATTTACCCAGCGCTTTTGATTTTTCCGTACACGCATGCTCCGCTTTAATCACAGCGTTTCTTAAGCCTGCCGCTTCCAGTTCGGCAACTGCTTCAATCGTTGTTCCGCCCGGCGAACAAACCATATCTTTCAGTTCTCCAGGATGGCGGCCTGTCTCCAGTACCATTTTCGCGCTTCCAAGTACCGTCTGCGCCGCAAACGTATATGCCTGCGTCCTTGGCATTCCGTCAAGAACCGCCGCGTCTGCCATTGCCTCAATAAACAGAAATACATATGCGGGACCGGAACCGCTGCAGCC
>CAOKJI010000203.1 GCA_948468495.1 uncultured Dorea sp.
ATGCAGATGGCAAAAGCTCTGGCGGCCAGGATGAGGGAAGGAGGCCTGCGGGAAATTGTGGCGGTTACAAATTCTATTATTAATCTGGAGATACTGGGACCGTATTGCGACATTATTATTGCAGGCGGGAAATATTCCTGTGAACGAAAGGATGTTTCGGGAAATATAAGCGAGACCTTTCTGCATCAATTTTATTTCAACAAATGTTTCCTGGGAACAGACGGCTTTCGTTTTGGGCATGGATTTGTGTCAACCAGTACGACGGTCTCGTTGCTCGCAAGCGCTGCGTCTAAGCTTTCGGAGGAAAGTTATGTTCTGATGGATTCTTCCAAAATAGGGAAAAATGCGGTTGGAATCCATTGTAATATGAGCAATATAAAGGGATTATAACGGATTCGGAGATTGATGCAGAGAATCTTCAGAGGTTTGCTGAACTTAGAATGAAGATAATCGTCAAAAAAAGGGAAGGTGAAGAGACATGATAAAAATCATTCCAGAACAAGCGGATGATGATATTCCGGGAGTATTGCTTTGCAGTCATGGCCATCTTGCAGAAGGAATTGCGGATGCGGTTAAGATGATTTATGGGGAATGTAAGAATCTGGCGGTCATCGGACTGGAGGAATCCGATGATGTTGCCGGCTGGGGGGACGAACTGGAGGCCGCAGTAAAAAGATTTTCAAAAGGCGCGATTGTGCTGATTGATTTATTTGGCGGTACCCCGGGAAACCAGTGTTTATTAAAAACAGTTCAGATGGTAAAAGCAGGGGAACCTGTCTGCGCGGTTGCGGGAATGAATCTTGGAATGGTTCTTGAGGTATTAGCCGTAAGAGAGACGGAAAGGTTTGGACGGATTGCAGAAATCGCTGTGGAAGCAGGAAAACAGGCGGTGTCGGATTGTTTATTACATTTTAGATGAAGAGGGGAACTTCGGAGAGAGGAGAGAAAAGTATGCATTTATGGCAGGCAATTATATTAGGAGGATTTTATTGGTTTAGTTACTGCGGAGTATTTCCGCATTCGTTGAATCTGTTATTTTATCAGCCGCTGACGGCATCTTTGCTGGTTGGACTTGTCATGGGAGACGTTCCGACTGCAATGATAGTCGGCGCTACGATTCAGCCGTTGTTTCTGGGGCAGACTCAGGCGGGATGGGTTATTACGAATGACAATTCAGCAGCGGGTATTATTACTGCGGCAGTATGTATTTCTTCCGGGATGGACATTAAGTCGGCAATGGCAGTCGCAGTGGCAGTCGGTCTTGTAATGAGCCAGCTAACCAATGTGCGGATGACAGTCGGTTCCTTCTGGAATACATTGACGGACCGCTATATCAGTAAACATCAGTATGACAGAATCTGGCTCTCAACCGTCATTTATCCGGCGCTTTTTAAAGTATTGCTTTACTGGGTGCCTATGACGGCGGTACTGTATTTCGGGGCCAGCAATATCGGATTCTTTGTAAATGGGCTGCCGACGTGGCTGCAGAACGGTCTGGGCGCGCTGTCTTCCCTGATGCCAATCGTGGGATTATGTGTTGTAGCTTCTACAATCGGGAAAAAGGGATATACGGTATTTTTCTATGCGGGATTCCTGTTTGCGGCATATTCCGGTCTAAGCGGAATTGGAATAGCGATTACTGCAGGGATTCTGGCCTGGTTTGATTTCCGCTGCCAGAACAGAGGCGAAAGTTTGTCCATTAATTTTAAGGGTACGAAGGTTGAGGATGCGATTCTGAAGGCGAAGGATTTGAATCTGGCAACGATTAGACTTCTGGCGTTTTATTCCCATGCAAATAGTTTTGAGCGCTATCAGGCTAATGGTGTTACGGCAGCCATGATGCCCTGCTTAAAGCAGATATACAAAGATAATCCGGACGGTATGCAGGAAGCGATGGAGAGAACTTCTGAAATGTTCAATGCAGAGGATATGACGGCGGCGCTGCCAATCGGTATTGCCCTGTCCATGGAAGAACAGAAAGCAAAGGGGCTTCCCATTGAGGGAACGATAATCTCGGATACGAAAGCAGCTCTGTTTCCGCCAATGGCAGCAGTGGGTGATACGTTAAACTGGGCTACGATTGTTCCGACAACACTGGCGCTTATGTGTCCTTATGCGCTGAAGGGCTACTGGTGGCCGGCAGTTGTTGTGGTTCTGATTGGAGCGGTTCTGTGTAATTCTCAGGCGTTTGCGCTCATGCATCTGGGATATAATCTGGGAAATAAAGCGATTAAGGATTTGGTTCAGAGCGGTTTGATTAATAAAATTATGAATTTCTTTACTGTGATGGGACTCTTTGTTATCGGCGGAATGATAAGTTCGCTGGTAAGTGTCACAACGCCTCTTGAAATTGCGTCTTCCGGTGTTACATTTGCATTTCAGTCAGGACTCTTCGACGTGTTAATGCCGAATTTATTGACTTTAATTGCTACAATCATCATCTTTAGTTTCATGAAGCGGCAGAATGTCAGTATATTAAAAGTAATTTATGGAACGATGATAATAGGTATTATTCTCGGCGCAGCGGGAATTATTGGATAATAAATACAGAAAGGACGGCGGACGGATGGGAAAATTATCATTAGTACGAGTAGATAACCGAATGATACATGGACAGGTGGCAAGCGGCTGGATTGGAAAAAGTAATGCCGGCAATATCGTTGTCATTGATACGGAGACAGCCGGTAATGAGCTGATGCGCGATATCCTGTCTCTGGCAGTGCCCTTTGGAACAGGATTTTCGGTACTGACACAGGAAGAAGGAATAGAAGAATATTTGAAAGATGAATTTGGCGCACAGAATACCATGCTTGTATTTAAGAACATAGAGACGGCCTATCACTGTTATAAGGCCGGACTGAAATTCGGAGCGCTGCAGATTGGCGGAACCGGGGTGCGACCCGGGGCCAAGGTAATTGAAGGCCCGATTACTGTAACGGAAGAAGAGGTTCAGCAACTGAATGAAATACAAAAGGACGGTGTAAATGTATATTTGCAGCAGACAGTGCAGAGCAGAAGTACAAAATGGCAGGATGTGAAGCTGTAGGCGATAAAAAGCCGGATTCAGTAACGGTTCTGCCGAAGGCTGAACTGTTACTTTATACACTGGCTATATGCAGTTGAATCTTGTGATTTGCGAAACTTTTTACAGCAGATTCCGAAATGCGGTTGTCGGTTATCAGCGCAGTTACTTCATCTAGTTCCGCGTAATTTACGTATGATGGGCAGCCGATTTTGGATGAATCCAGCAGCACATAGGATGAGTCAGTCTGGAGCAGGGCGGCTCTTGATAAGTGGGAGGTATGAATATTATCACTGGAAAAACCAGATTCAAAGGTCATACCGTCGGCGCCTAAAAACGCCTTGGAAAAATGAAAATTAGAAAGAAAACTGATTCCTAAAGAACCAGTCAGACTTCTACGCTCTTCATTCATGGTTCCTCCTGTCAGGATAACATTACAGAAGGAGTTCAGAATTTCTAAGTTGACCAGAGAGTTGGTGACAATATTTAATTTGCAGGATAATACATTCTGCTGAATCGCCTGAACAATGGACCGGGCAAGGTATTCCGTTGTGGAGCCACAGTCAATGTAGATAAAGTCAGAAGAGTGGATCAGTTCCGCGGCATAGCTGCCAATCGAAGCTTTCTCCTTCTGCATCTTCTGACTGGTTAAGTCATAGCTGTAATAATTATCCGGAATTGCCGCCATAATCCCGCCAAAGGTTCGGACAGCCTTCTTTTCCTTCTCCAAGTTAATAAATATGCGGCGAATGGTTGACTCCGACAAATGGAAGAGGCTGATGGCGTCTTTGGTGGATAACTTCTGGTTTGCAGCCAGATAATTCAAAATGGATTGTTCTGCTTCAGTATTTCTCTTTTTCGCCATGTTACGAATGCCTCCTTATTGGCTCAAGTATACCATGGCAGGGAGGAATGCACAATGAAATTTACTTAGAAAGAGGTGAAGATTATGAATAAGGAAAGGATTTTTAAGAACAGGATTTTGCTGGCGGTACGGCTGGCAAATGAGGATGCAGTAGGAAAACAGATTGCGAAACGTATGGTTGACGGAAAATTAATTGTCAAAATTACCGACGGCATTTGCATGAATATACAAATTACGGACGGACGTCTTGAACTTGTGGAATCTTCAGACAATGCAAGGGCCATCTATGAATTTGGCGATTTGGATTCTGCCTGTGGGCTTTTGGATAAGGAGCTGAGTCCTTATGCCGCTACCGTACATAAACAGTTAAAACTGCAGGGGTTAGCTACACTGAACGATACTTTTGAGAGTCTGCTGCTGTTGGCATATGAACAGGAAAACGGATTGAGATGAGAGGAGGAGAAAGCGATGAAAGCATATCAGTATGATAAAAGTTTTGCGTTATATGACCGGGCAGAAAAGGTAGTGCCCTGTGGGTTGTATGGACATCTTGGGGTGGGGCGTGCGAGGCTGAATCCGATGGGATGCTATCCGTTGTTTGCAGACCGGGCAAAGGGAACCTACATCTGGGATGTGGATGGGAACTGGTTTATTGATTACGCCTGCGCCTATGGGCCGAACGTACTGGGGTATCAGGACCCGGATGTGGAAGAGGCGGCGTTTACGCAGCAGAAAAAAGGGAATTGTACAACCGTCGTGTCCCCGGTTATGATTGAATGCGCAGAAGAATTAGTGAAGACGATTGACTCCGCAGACTGGGCTTTTTTTGCAAAAAACGGCGGCGACGTGACAACGCTGGCAATTATGACTGCAAGGCATGCGACAGGAAGAAAACGAATTATCATGATGCGGCATGGATATCATGGAGTTACTCAGTGGTGTCAGAAACCCGGAACACCTGGAGTGATGGATGAAGACATTTGCTGGAATCTGTATGCCGATTTTAA
>CAOKJI010000204.1 GCA_948468495.1 uncultured Dorea sp.
CAGTTCCGAACCGCACAGGCAGAGCCTTTTCAGGCTTAACTTACTGCCATTGACGGTAGAACTGTTACTGTTTGAGAGGAGATCCCATAAGTTTGTCTTGTGAATGTTGCTGTGAACAGAGTGAACAGCGGCGGATTCGTTGTGAATTGTCATGAAATTCATGGAATGTGATTTCATTTTCGGCAAAAGGAGTGCTATAATAAGCACGAAAGACATTGTGGGAACGATGCCGGTGCGGAGGATGTATCTGAGCGAAAGCGCCGTACCGGCGAAGTGGATTGTATAGAAGGAGAATCGTATATGGGTGGTTTTTTCGGAGTAGCATCAAAGGAAGATTGCGTACTGGAGCTTTTTTACGGGGTGGATTATCACTCCCATTTGGGAACCAGAAGAGGCGGTATGGCCGTTCATGGAGCAGGCGGTTTTGATAGGGCGATTCATAATATTGAGAACTCGCCCTTCCGTACCAAATTTGACCGGGATGTGGGGACCATGAAGGGAAATTTGGGAATCGGCTGTATTTCGGATTTTGAACCCCAGCCGCTGCTGTTTGGCTCTAAGATTGGAAGCTTTGCTCTTACTTTTGTGGGTAAGGTGAATAACAGCGAAGAGCTCCTGGAGAATCTCTACCAGAATTCTAACGCGCATTTTCAGGAAATGACTACCGGGAATGTGAATGTGACAGAGCTGATTGCGGCTTTGATTTGTGAGAAAGATAGTTTCGTAGAAGGGATTCGCCATGTGCAGGAAATTGTGGAGGGCTCCTTAACCCTGATGCTGATGACGAAGGAAGGCATTTATGCTGCGAGAGACCGGATGGGACGGACGCCGCTTGTAATCGGACATAAGCAGGACGCATATTGTCTGTCCTTCGAGAGCCACGCTTATATCAACCTGGGATACAAAGATTATAAAGAACTGGGTCCCGGAGAGATCGTGTATGTAACGCCGGAGAGCGTAGAGACCCTGGTAGAGCCGGGAAATGAGATGAAGATTTGTTCCTTCCTGTGGGTATATTACGGATACCCCACTTCTGGATACGAGGGGGTAAATGTGGAGGAGATGCGCTACCGCTGCGGCAGTATGTTAGCAAAGCGGGACGGTGATTCAGTGCATCCGGATATCGTAGCAGGCGTACCGGATTCGGGTATTGCCCATGCGATTGGATATGCCAATGAATCAGGAATCCCTTATGCAAGGCCGTTTATCAAGTATACGCCGACCTGGCCCAGATCCTTTATGCCTACCAATCAGAACCAGAGGAATCTGATTGCCCGTATGAAGCTGATACCGGTGCAGGCGCTGATTGAGAATAAGAAGCTGCTGCTGATTGATGATTCGATTGTAAGGGGAACACAGCTTCGTGAAACTACCGAGTTCCTATATAACAGCGGGGCGAAGGAAGTGCATGTGCGTCCGGCTTGCCCGCCGATTATGTTTGGGTGCAAATACTTAAATTTCTCCCGCTCCAAGTCGGACAAAGAGCTGATTACCCGCCGGGTAATTGAAGAGAGGGAAGGGACAGATTGTCCGGAGGATGTGCTGGCGGAATATGCGGACCCCTGCAGCTGCAAATATGCGCAGATGATAGAGGATATCAGAAAGCAGCAGAATTTCACGACCTTACGATATCACAGACTGGACGATCTGCTGGAATCAATCGGAATTGAGCCATGCAAGGTATGCACCTACTGCTTTAACGGAAAATAATAATAAAACCAAAGATACAGTTCAGCTTGCTGTCATTTCCTGCCGCCGCTTTCCAGTGAGAGAAAGCGGCGGCAGACTGTATTTTGGGCTCACTGACAGTTGTGGTTCCGGGGGTTTGCCCGAGGTGATACGGACTTTGCTACTCGTGCTCTAAAACAGTAGTGGAGCCAGCCCCCCCTATTTTCATTACAGGCTGTGATAACCCTTCGTGATTCGTTGACAACTAAATAAAGGCTTTACACTAAAATCACCAATTGTTATAATGAAAGTACCAAGTAAACGGTACTTATAGAAAGTAGGTGAGAATATGCCGATTAGTCTTGAAATGATTGAAAGAAATATAAATGATTTTCAAAGAGTACAAAGGCGTATGATATTAGCAAAAAAAGAAAATGCGACTGAAACATATAATGACCTGAAAGAAGAATATATTTCTTTGAAAGCAATTTTGAATGTTGCAGGCGTAGATCTCAATGAGTTAGACAAGATTAAAGAGTAACAAGTACAGTGTAAAGTCTTTATTTAGTTGTTAAGGGCTTTACACTTTTTTGTACATTGCAAATACAATAAAGGAACAGCAAAGGCCATTTTATTTGATGTAGTTATTTAAGGGTCTGACATACATTTGCAAAGAGACAGAAAAGCCGGTTGTGCTGATGATTGAAACGAATTATCGAGACAGTAGTTTAACGTATGTTTTATCGAAGTAATTGAATAATTTTAAATGGATGTATTAAAAGCATGCTATGAGCGATTTTGCTGTAGCATGCTTTTTTAATATATGGCAAAAACTTCCTGGGAGACACGCTCGAGAATTTGTTAAAGTGTATTTTTTGCTCTTATACAGTAGGAGTTTTGGGGAATAATATAACAATTGCACAAAAATCATATATCAAAATTGTATGAAATAACAGTTTGAAACAAAAAGGTTGAAAATACAAACACATATTGTTATAATAGATATACAAAATAACAATATATGTTCAGATGAACAAATGCGTGAGAAGGAGGGAAAATGATGAAGACCTATCGGATTCTGGTAGCATGCGGAAGCGGTATTGCAACCAGCACAGTAATCGCAAACAGGGTAAAGAATCTATGCACAGAGAACGGGTATACCGTTAAGGTGGAGCAGAGGAAGATTACGGAAGTGGAAGGACTGGCGCCGGATTATGACTTGATTGTATCCAGTACAAGAGTTCCGGCAGCAGTTAAGACGCCGTCTGTGTTTGCAATTAATTATTTAACAGGAGTAAATAAACCTGCAACGGACGCGCAGGTATTAAAGGCGCTGAAAGAATTAGATGAGGGATAGGGGGAGAAGAAGATGGAATATGTAAAGATGGCGGAAGGTCTCCAGTATTCTAGAGTAGTGCTGGGCTTCTGGAGGCTTCTGGACTGGAATTTGACGACAGACGAGCTAATCCGGTATCTGGAGGAATGTCTGGATATTGGGATAACTACCATGGACCATGCGGACATTTACGGTAATTATACTGTGGAGGAAAGGTTTGGGGAAGCGCTTAAGAAGAGGCCTGACTTACGCAGTAGGATGCAGATTATCTCCAAATGTGGGATTATTTACAAATCAGAAACTGCAAGGGTCAAGTATTACGATTACAGTAGGAAACACATCAAAGAACAGGTTGAGAAGTCGCTGAATTATATGGGAATCGACTGTCTGGATACACTGCTTCTTCATCGTCCCAGTCCTTTTATGGATGGAGAGGAAATCAGCAGGGCGTTTGAAGAATTAAAGAAAGAAGGAAAGGTCAGAACCTTCGGAGTATCGAACTTCCTTCCAGATGAATTTCGACTACTGAAATCTTATCTGACGGTTCCGTTGATTACTAACCAGGTAGAGCTGTCGCCGCTGCGTATGGGGAATTTGGAGAACGGTGTGATAAATCTTTGTATGGAAGAGCGGATTCATCCGATGCTGTGGTCGCCGTTAGCGGGAGGCAGAATTTTTACCGGGCAGGGGGAAGAGGAAGTCAGATTGCGGCAGGTTCTTGAAATAATTCGGGAGGAACTTGGAGCGGAAGATATTGACCAGGCGGCGTTTGCATGGCTGTTTTCCCATCCGGCAGGACTGATTCCGATTACCGGCTCAGGAGAGATTGCTCTGGCGGAAAGGCCGGTGAAAGCGTTAAAGTACCGGCTGACGCCAGAGCAGTGGTTTATGGTATGGACGGCAGTTAAGGGACATAAGGTTCCGTAAAACGAAAGAGGAGGAAAGAGTATGTTTATGATTAATTTTATACTGGATTGCGGCGCTTCGGTGATGCTTCCTATCATTATTTTCATATTGGGAGTCGTTATGAAGGCGGGGGTAGGCAAATCATTTAAGGCAGGAATCACAATCGGTATCGGATTTACCGGTATCGGTCTGGTAACAGGACTTTTAGCGAATCAGCTGGGGCCGGTGGCACAGCAGATGACCGAGAAGCTTGGGCTGAATATGGATATCATTGATATCGGATGGCCTGCAATGTCTTCTATTACATGGGCATGGAGCGCAGCCGGGCTGATGATACCCATCTGTCTGATTGTAAATATTGTCCTGCTGTCCTTAAAGCTGACTAAGACGATGAATGTAGATATCTGGAATTACTGGCAGTTTGCATTCGTCGGCGCGGCAGTCGCGGTCGTAACAGACAGCGTTATCATTGGTCTTGCGGCGGGAGCTCTTATTTCTGCACTTGCGCTGATACTTGCCGACTTTACAGCGCCTTATATTGAGAAATATTTTGACATGCCGGGCATATCGTTCCCGCACTTGACGGCGCTGGGATGTCTGCCAATCGTATATCCGCTGATGTGGATATTAGACCGCATTCCCGGAATCAATAAAATCGAGATTAGCGCCGAGTCCCTTCGGAAAAAATTCGGTATTTTCGGAGAGCCGATGATGATGGGACTGATCATTGGATTTGTGTTAGCGGCCCTTGCAGGAGCCGAACCCCAGGTAATCTTGCAGACCGGAATCGGCCTTGCTTCGGTTATGTATCTGATGCCAAAGATGGTTTCCTGCCTGATGGAAGGTCTGATGCCGATTTCGGAAGCTGCGCAGGAGATGATGAGCAAACGGTTTGAGGGAAGAGAGATTTATATCGGCCTGGACGCGGCGGTAGCCTTAGGAGAGCCTGCAGTGATTGCAGTGGGACTGGTACTTGTGCC
>CAOKJI010000205.1 GCA_948468495.1 uncultured Dorea sp.
CCATTGCCTCCGTCACAAGCGACTGTATCTTCTCAATCCCTTCGTCCACAGTCACTGTGCCCGCATAGATATCCAGCATGGTCTGTTCCACTTTCGGCTCCCATGACGGCCTGGATGGATTATTTACATATTTCACACTGTAGTCAAACTCATGAATCAGGTTTTCCAGGGTAAGTTCGTAGCCTTTATCCGCAAAACTTGTAACCCACGCTTCCTCCAGACCGTTGTAAGCCGGAATAGCCGCGCCAGATTCCCCCTGTATCTTCTGCGCTTCCTCAGTGCCCAGGAATTTCAGGAAATCCATCGCAAGATCCTTGTTTTTCCCTTTTGCAGCCGTTGCGTAGGATACGCTGTTGGAAATGGATGCACGTCCTTCGCCTTCCGCCGGGTTCGGACACTTCGGAAGCGCCGCCACATCCCATTTTCCATTCATATCCTCATAAGTCGTACATAAGTTAATCAAATCCCAGTTGCCGGCATAGTACATAGCGCCTTCCCCGGAGAAAAACATCTCGGCGGCCCCTGTGTTGGCAAACTGCTCCTGTGTGGGACACCAGTCGTTTTCCTGCAGCCCGACATAGTATTTTATTGCATCAGACGTCGCCTTCTCTGTATATTCCGCCTCGGTGCCGTCTTCATTTAAAATCCGGCCGCCGTTCTGGTATACAAAATTCCAGTATCCAATCTGGTCATGGGAATATGCCATATATCCATATTTGCCTGTCTCGTCATAAATCTTCTGGGACGCGCTCTCTAAATCATCCCATGTCCATGTATCGTCCGGATAAGAAACCTTTGCCGCGTCAAACAGCTCTTTGTTATAAAGAAGTCCCACAATATCCTTATCCTTGGGTACGCCGTACAGCTTTCCGTCGCTTCCGGTGGCATTTGCCACAGAAGTCTCGGAATAATTCGACGTATCCACAAGCTCGGAACAATCTGCAAGGATTCCGTTGTCGGCATATTTGTAAATCTGGTTGGAATGCATCCAGAAGATATCCGGCATAGAATTGCTGGTCGCCGACGCCTCCAGCTTCGTCCAGTACTCATCCCATCCTACTGCCTGCACCTCAATGGTAACATCCTCATGCTCCTCCATATAAGCCTCTGCCATTGCTTCCATTCCCGCCTTCTGTCCCTGGTCCCAGATCTGGAACACCAGATGTCCGTCAGAAGAGCCGCCGCCCTTAGAACCGCATGCCGCAAGTCCAAGAACCATTGCTCCGGCCAGTGTTACAGCCATTCCTTTTTTCATCCATTTGTTCATATTCTTCCCTCCCGCTTAATTGTAAAGACGCAAAAATATACCCAAATCAAACATTACAAACAAACCGGCCGGATTCATCTGCCTTCACGCCTATCCTTTGGATTATCTGTATTATAGTCGTTCAAAAAGCAGATTGAAATAGCCTGTGCAATCATGTTATATATCACATTACAACATTTCTACCCATTTTCGACATTTCTATTTGCATTTTGGTATATTCTGTGTATAAAATAGAAAAAAGGAGGTTTTCCTTATGAATGATATCTTCCACGTTTTTCAAAACCAGAATTTTATAGATTTGTGCATGTATCAGTTTGGATATGCCCAGAACGACCCCTTATCGTCTTTCGGCCCCCATGTCCGCTCCCACTACCTGTTCCACTATGTTATTTCCGGCGCGGGGAAGCTGCAGGCCACCGACTCCAAAGGAGTTGACCATACGTATCGCATCAAAGGGGGAGAGGGCTTCCTTATTATCCCGGAACAGATCACGACCTATACCTCCAGCGAAGACCGTCCCTGGGAATATACCTGGATTGAGTTTGACGGCATGCATGCAAAAGAGGCCATGCTGATTGCCGGCCTTTCCGCCGACAATCCTGTATACCGCTCAGATAACAAGGAACTGTCTTCCAGACTGAAAGACAGCATGCTCTACATCTGCCATCACAGGGACGAGACGGCCTTTCATCTGATGTCCTATCTGTACATGTTCTTAGACTGTCTGATGCGCTCATCTTCAACGCGTACTACTCCCAAAACCGAGGGAATGAGCCGATACTATCTGGAATGGGCCATGACGTATATTGACCAGAACTTCCATACGGACATATCTGTTGCGGATATCGCAGACTCCTGCCAAATTCATCGGAATTATCTGGGAAAGATATTCCGCGAAAACTTAGGCGTCAGCCCGCAGGAATTTCTGATTAATTTCCGTATGAAAAAAGCAGTGCAGCTCCTGACTGCGACCAAATTTTCCATTAAAGAAATCGGAAATGCAGTCGGCTACCCGAACCAACTGCATTTCTCAAGAGCATTTAAAAATGTATACGGCGTCTCGCCAAGGGAATACCGCACAAGGCACTATTCCGGGCCGATAATTTAGCTTGTTTTACTGCCTTTTTTCAACTGCGCTAAGGAGCCAGTCCAGCAATATCGCAAGCAGAGCAGACAAGATACTTCCCCACAGAATCTTCGATGCATTCATCGTCCGAAGACCGTCAAACAGGATTGTCCCCAGACCTCCCGCGTTAATGGACGCGGCTATCGTCGCAATGCTTACCGTAGATACCAGCGCAATACGGATTCCCGCTATCATCGCCCTCTTCGACAGCGGAAGCTTAATCTTTACAAGAATCTGAAAGGGACTCATCCCTAATCCTTTCGCAGCCTCAACCACGCCTCCATCCACACCCTCAAGACCTGCAAGAAAATTCCTCAGCAGAAGATACTGATTATAAATAATCAGCACAATAATCGCCGTAGTACGTCCAAGACCTGTAACGGGAATCAAAATCGCCAGCATCGCGAGACTGGGAACAGAATATACCACCGAAAGAAATCCCAGCATCATCCCTGAAATCGGCGGAACCATATCGCAAAGTACCGTAAGTATCATAGCTGCCGCCAGCGAAAGCGCCATAGAAACCAGCACAATCTGCAGATGCTCTGCCGCTGCGCCAAGCAATTTATCATAATAATTCACTAAATATTCCATATTCTGTCACTGAAACCTTTCCCAGAACTGCTCTTTTGCCTTCGCAGACTCTACAAGGGATTTCACAAATCCGTCCGCCGGATTCCGGATTATATTCTCCGGCGCATCAAACTGAACAATCCTCCCATCGTTCATAATCATCACGCGGGTACCCATTTTCAATGCCTCTTCGATATCATGCGTCACAAATAGAACCGTCTTTCCCATTCCCCCATGCAGGGCCAGAAGCTCATCCTGCAGCTTCATGCGGGTAATGGAATCAATTGCCCCAAAAGGCTCGTCCATCAATAGAATCTTCGGGTCCGCCGCCAGCGCCCTTGCCAGCCCCACTCTCTGCTGCTGCCCGCCGGAAAGCTGCGCCGGATACCGGTTCTTATATTCTTCCGGCTCCAGTCCAATAAGATTCATCAATTCCTCCACGCGGGCGTCTGTCTTCTCTTTCTCCCATTTCAGGAGCCTTGGGACTACAGCAATATTTTCCCCCACTGTAAAATGAGGAAACAATCCAATCTGCTGTATTACGTACCCAATCCGCCGCCGGACTTTTACCACATCCATGGTACTGATATCTGTTCCAAACAACGTAATTTTCCCACTGTCCGGTTCATAGAGCCGGTTCACCATCTTCAAAAGCGTAGTCTTTCCGCATCCGGAAGAACCCAGTATGGTAATAAATTCTCCCTCATCGGCAGCAAAATCCACATGATCTGCCGCCGGACGCCCCGCGCCTCGAAATGTCTTCGTCACATCCTGAAATTCTATTGCATGCCCCATCGCAATCCTCTTCTTTCTGTCTTCTCTTACCTATTTATTTGCGGATTGACTGGTAAAATTCCTCTGCCACTTCCTCGTATTCCCGCTTTTCAATGTCTACCTTCGCATTCAGCCCAATCATAGTCTCCGTATCCAGATTCTCACTGACATCGTTCAGGATATCCGCAATATCCGGATTCGCTTCCAGCACTTCATTTCTTACAACGGGAGCCAGATAATACGGAGGCCAGAAATGCTTATCGTCTTCCAGAAAGACAAATTTATCTGTATTTACAAGCTGGGCGTCCGTTGAATAAGCCGGACATAAATCTTCCTCCCCATTCTCCAGAATCTGATATTTCAGACCACTGTCATATACATGGATGGATTTGAAATCAAATTTGCCGTATACCTGCTCAAGTCCCGGAATCCCGTCCTCACGATACTCAAACTCACCTTGTGAACACACGCTGACTTTATCTGCATTGGCCTGTAAATCTGAAACAGTATAGATTCCATATTTATCCGCCGTCTCCTTGCGGATTGCAAGTCCGTTCGTATCATTTACCTTAGAAGATGCAAGCCAGGTGATATCAAACTGTTCATCATACGCCTTCTTCACCTTCTCGTATACCTCGTCGGCATCGCTGCTCATTTCCATCTGCAGTACAGAAAGAAGCGCCGTTCCGGTATATTCCGGATAAATGTCAATGTCGCCCTCTGTTATCGCTGTATGAATAACAGACCCCGCAATATTAAGATTTCTCTCCACTTCATAACCCGCGTCCTCTAAAGCCAGCGCATAGACCTCTCCCAGAATCAGACCTTCCGTAAAATCCTTGGAACCAACCCGTATCACTCCTCCTTCCGATTTTGACGGCGTCTCTTCTTCCCTGCCGCATCCCGGAAATACACATACTGAGCCTGCCAGCAATACCGCCAGCAGACATACTGTCATCCTTCTTTTCATCCTTTTTGCCCTGTCCATTCTTTCTGTTCTTTTACATTCCATTCTAATGTCTCCTTCTCTTTAGTCTTCCCTAATCTTTACTCCCGAAACGTCTGCTATTTGTGTTTGTGCACGAATGAATGCCTTAATCAGACAGCACGCTCTAGTTATTC
>CAOKJI010000206.1 GCA_948468495.1 uncultured Dorea sp.
AATTTCTTCTTCAGACTCTTCACTTCCATATCCATCACACTCTTTGACGGCCGCATCAGCGCCGCCGACCAAATCAGCCCCGTCAGCTCGTCTGCTGCAAACAATACCTTCTCCATCTCGTGCTTCGGCTCCAAATCACTGCAGATGCCGTATCCATGGGAACAGACGCTGTAAATCATGTCCTCTCCCACACCGCCTTCTCTCAGAAGCTCCGGCGCTTTCTTACAATGCTCCTCAGGATACAATTCAAAATCAATATCATGAAGAAGCCCGGTAATCCCCCAGTACTCTTCCTCTCCGCCATAGCCCAGCTCCTTTGCATACCACCGCATCACGCCCTCCACCGTCAGGGCATGCTGAATATGAAAAGGCTCCTTGTTATATTTCTTAAGAAGCGCAAATGCTTCCTCTCTCGTTAATCTGCTTGTCATCATTTTACAATCTCCTCCTAATCACTGTTGTCTGCAGTACCGCTGTATACCTGCTCTCCCGGCACAATGATATCACAAAATCCATGCCGGCACATACCAGTTCATCCGGTCAACCGGAATCATATCCGCCGTCAGGCAGAGAATCGTTCCCGTTCCCGGAACTGCCTTTTGTCCGCCTCCCGAATCCGCGAATTTCTTAAGCACAGAAAAATTCTTCGCTGCATCCTTCGGCGCCGTATTCTTTTTTATCTCTATAGGAAAGATAACTCCATTTTGATAAATAATCAAGTCTATTTCTTTGTTATTGCTGTCCCGGTAAAAATACAACGGCGGCTTCTTCCCCATATTCGTATAGCTCTTGTAAATCTCTGTCACCGCCCACGTTTCAAAAAAAGCCCCGTTCATCGCTCCCCTCTCCAGAGCTTCCGGCGAGTTCCATCCTGTAAGATATGCGCACAATCCGGTATCCATAAAATACATTCTCGGCGTCTTTACAATCCGGTGCAGCGCATTATTTGAAAATGGCTGAATCAGCACAATCAGCCCGGAACTTATCAGAAGCGACAGCCATCTCTTTGCAGTCGGCACAGCAATGCCGACTTCCTCTGCAATCTCACTGTAATTTACATTAGAAGCCGTTCTGGCGGCAGCCGCTCTCAGGAAATTTAAAAATGCCGTTTCGTCTCCAACCTGGTCAAGTTCCCTGATATCTCTGGTGAGATATGTCCCGATATAGGATTCCAGATACTGCTCTAAGTCTGTTTCCTTCTTTTCATACAGCCTTGGCATAGAGCCTCTGTAAATGCGCCTGAATATCTCCCCCACATCCTTCTTCCTGCTCTGTTCAAGCCGCTTAAGCAATGCTGCAGGTTCCGGATTAAATTCTCCCCGGCAGACTCCGTCAATCTCCGCATCCGACAATCCATATAAATTCACAATCCCCACCCTGCCCGCCAGCGATTCCGTTATATTCTTCATCATCTGAAACGCCTGCGAGCCTGTCAGCCAGAAATCCCCTGTTTTCTTATGCTCATCTACATACATCTTAATATAAATAAACAATTCCGGCGCATACTGAATCTCGTCAATCAAAACCGGCGGTTTATAACGCTGCAAAAATAATTCCGGATCCTCCTTCGCCAGCTTCCTGATTATCGGACTATCCAGCGAGACAATCTTACGATTCATTTCTTTCATTCTGGTAAGCAGCGTCGTCTTTCCAACCTGTCTGGGTCCGGTTACCAGAATAACCGGAAATGCCGCGCTGGTTTTCCGAATGACATCTTCCAAAATCCTGCGATAATACAATACGCTCTCCTCCCATCTGTTATCACATAATATACTATATAACCAAAAAATATGCAAATTTAAAATCAAATTTTAAATTTGCATATTTGTATCAATATTCATTCTATTGCTTTAGCACTCCTGATTCACATTAATCCGGTCAATCATGACATTCAGAATCTCGGTATCTGTCGAGCGCATACCCACGCGCCCGATATATCCCATGCTCTTAATCGTCTCTTCGATATCTCCTTTGATAATCCCTTCCCCGGGAAGGAAGCTTCTATTCTGAATACTTAAGTGAAATGCCATCAGCGCCGCATCCACCGATGAAGCAATCTTCGCCGCGCAGGAAGGCTTCGCTCCATCGCACACGATACCGCCCACATTTCCAAGGGTATTAATAATCGTAAGGGACACCTGCTCATAACTGCCTCCGTACATATAGGTAATCCCCGCTCCTGCCCCGCACGCGGCGCTTACCGCTCCGCAGTACGCCGACAGACTTCCTATGTAATGCTTCTGATGAATCGCAATCAGATTGCTCACCACCAGCGCCCGGTACATCTTCTCTCGGGAAACTTCCCATTCCTGTGCATAGACAATCACAGGCAGCGAGACCGTAATTCCCTGATTCCCGCTTCCGGAATTAATCACCACCGGAAGCGAACATCCGCCCATCCTGGCGTCGCTCCCCGCCGCAGCCCTGGCGCATGCTCTGGTAGTGGCGGATTTCCCCCAGACATGCATCAGCGTCTTGCCAATCTGAGCGCCGTAATTATTGTCCAGACCTTCCTGGGCTATTGCCGAATTAAGCTCCACCTGCCGGGTAATCACCTCGTCAATGTCTTCTATCCTGACCTCTTTTGCAAAATCCAGAATGTCTTTGACCGTAAGCCTTGACTTATCAATACCGGCTTCCTCCGACTCTGCCTCCACAGGACGGTCAAGCAATATCTCTCCATCCTTCACAATCTTAATTACATTGGTATGGTGGCTGACAATCGTAACCTCTGCAAAATGTTCTCCCCTGATAACCCTTGCGGTAATATAGAGATTCTCCACTCCGTCCACCAGATTACAGGTGCAGATTTTCCTCGCCGCAAGTTCCTTCGCCCGCTCAATATGCTCCGGCGTAATCCCTTCCAGCACTTCCAGCTCCCGCTCCGAATCACCGCCCACTGCCCCAAGAATTGCAGCCGCGTCAATCCCCTTCATTCCGCCAGAATTAGGAACGGTAACTCCCTTCACATTCTTAATCATATTTCCGCTGCAGTCCATCTCTATCCGCTCAGGAAATTCTCCTAACACTTGCACTGCTTTTGCGGAGGCAAATGCAATAGCAATCGGCTCCGTACATCCTAACGCCGGAACCAGCTCATGCGTCAAGATGTTCACATAATTGTCATATAAGCTCCTCTCCATCTTCTCTACCGCCTTTCTCCTCTTATGCATACTCAGAACAATCCTAATATTTTCTCATGAAATCCATGATATATTGTATCATAATCCACATATTGCAGACTCCTGTTCTTAAGGCCTCTGCGGCAGGACGCTAAGACTCCGTCCGCAATTACCTGCCCGTTCTCTCCCTGTTTTAAAATTGTGGGAAATACATAATACACCAGAAACAGGCTCAACTCTGACTTCGTTCTGGCGTCTAACTTCCCGCGCTTATTCGAGCATGACTTCACCATCGCCTGCATCACGCATTCTCCAATCTCTTTTGCCGCGGCTTCTCTGTCTGCCGCCTGCTCCACATATTCCCGCATTTCAACAAAAAAATGCTCATGTTCCCGCTCAAATTCCCGGAAAAAATTCTCATATCCCTTCTTTTTCAATGAAGTAAGCATCGTAACCCTGTCGGCAAAAATAATCTCTATTCCTTGAAGCATTTCATTTCCTCCACCTTCAGCCTGAAGAGGTCTGCGCCTTTCCGGCGCAGTCTCCTCTCTTCCTGCCATAAATAATATTTCAGACCACCGCTTCAACAATTGTCCTTTCTCCAACCTGTATCTTGCGGACTCCCGTCTGTTTCTTCTTATTAAAATTAAAACTTATCAGATACCCTGTTGTCAAGTGGTAAGCATCCAAATAATCCGCAAGCTGTTCTTCTCCGCGCTTATTGTACTCATCCCCGCGCCAGATTTTTAATTCACATACAAACTGCTGCCCCCGGTAATCAATCACCACATCCGTCCGTCTCATATTTCGGGTCCTGGCTTCCACATAGAAATTCCCTACGCCATTGATAATCGGCTTTAAATAAAGCAGGAAAAAACGGCGCCCATTTTCCTCCAGAAAAGACTCCTCCGCATCCGAATAAATATCTGTAAATGACTCCACAAAACGTTCCAGCACCTGTTCCATATCCAACTTCCCATCCCGGACAAACCGGTTTCTGTCCCTGTCCATAAGAGCTGACTTATAAATCTCACTGTTCAGTAACTCCTCAGAGATGAACAGATTATAAATACGAGTCTCAAAAACCCGGTTGGATATCTGCACCATGCCGCCGGAAAGCTTCATAAATCCAAACATCAGGCCAAGATTAATTGCGTGATTGTCTACATTATATGGTACGTGTTCCCCTCTGAATAAAATTCGATACAGCGCCTGCTTCAACTCAGGGAAATCATCCAGCTTCTTCACCATATCATCAAACAGAGTATTCGATTCTATCAGCAGCCGCTTAACCGCTTCCAGAAATCCTTCCCTCGTCCATGCAGACGCCCGGTCTGGAATGCCCTCTTCTCCTGGAATCTGTTCGTCCATAATCTTACACAGTCTGGATACCAGAAATGGATACCCCGAAGTATAATCATACAACAGCTCCGCCATCTCTCTGACATCCATTCCTATAGAAACGTCCCTTTTGTATTCCTCAAGCATGCCCGCAATATCTGCAATGGAAAAGCTCATATCCACCGTAAAATCCGCAGCTATATTCCATGGACTATTGTACTGATGTTCCGCATCCGGACGCATCTTTAGTTTCAAATTCTTTATATCATGAACTCCCGCCAGTATCACCGACTGAAATGTTGGTTCTGCCCTTCTTGTCAGATATTTCCGTCTGAGCATCCCCAGAAAGGTAAGGAAAATCTTCTGGTTTCCTGCCTGATCCACTTC
>CAOKJI010000207.1 GCA_948468495.1 uncultured Dorea sp.
AGATAAATGCAATCTTGAGCCTGCTCTTGGCAGAAGACAGTACTCCCACTGGCAAAATCTTATTCAGACTCAGAAGAGGCTTCTTCTCCTGCACCGGGTCCATCTTCAATGCAATCTCTTCTTCTTTTTCCAGAAGCATATATTCTTCCCAGCTTCTCTCAATCAGCTTCTTAAGTTCCCCGACGCTCATTCCAAGAAGTTCCTTATACCCATAGAGCTCCAGCAGCGCAAGAAATGCATCCCCCGCCGTAATCTTGAGCTTATCATGATTCATAGTTTTAAATTCTTTGGAAAACCGCGCATAAATCGAGCGAAAATCCATCTGGTCTTCCTCATTCCACACTTCGTCCGCATCTTTTCCCATAGCCTCCTGAAGCTTTGCAAACCGCCCAGTCTCAGAAAACCAGATATAATTCACCCTGGAAAGCTCATAAAAATCCAGAAATTCATAATAAATCTTATTCTCCTTGTCGCCAGTCCGGTTGGGTATGATACGCGTCACCGTTCCCGGAATGGAATCCACCCCGAAAAACTTCACCACACTAACCCGTTTATTGCCCTCCTCCACATAGAACTTATTCATATATTCATAGGCCTTAATCGGATCGCGTATCCCCTCCTGTACATGACTGGTGCTTAAGGACTCCCATTTTCTGGAGAACTCGCTGCCTTCCTTCAACAAGGGCATAAAGTTACTGGCAAATGCATTGCTCCGTCCTGCATTCTTCGTACCCGCAATCTGGTCGGCCGGAATCTTCACAAGCCCTAGCGGTACTTCCCTGTACTGACCTCTGGGCGGAAGGATATCGTCAAGCACCGGAAGCGTAGGGAGCTCTCCCCTCAGGGACTTGGACTGATAATCCTTTTTCGCTAATCTATTCGCTTTGATATAATCTTCTCTTGACATACTGCCTCCTGAAATCATAATAATCATAGAATTTACTTTCTTCCCGAATATCATAACATAAGCAGAGGGAAGATTCATCTGTCATTATGAACAAATATTTACGATATTCATGCGTCATGGCCGGATAGCTGCGCATTCTTTCAGAGGCTTTCATATACGGCTAACAAGAGTTTTCTAATGTAAAAAGGCAGGGAAAACCCTGCCTCAAATACGTTCTAGCACAGCGAGTGCAGAATTCACTGTTAATTACGCAATGCTGTACTAGATATCACTCACATTATACAAAACCCGATTCAGCATCTTCTGGAGCGCCTGAACCTCTCTCTTTGTCATGCCGATTGTCAGATTCTTATCTATCTTCCTTCGGTCAGACTCCATCTTTCTCTGGATATCATATGCTTTCTCCGTCAGATGAACGTTCTTCTTCCTCTTATCCTTCCCATTCGGAACAATCAGAATATATCCCTTCTCATCCAGTCTCTGTAAGATTCCTGTCACCGTAGGATTCTTCAGACTCAGAGCCTTCTCAATATCCTTCTGGTTCACCTCTTCCTTGTCACAGCGGAACAAATAGTTCAACACCTCGCACTGGGACGATGTTATCCCAATACCTTTCAGTTGATTGTTAATATCCTTCTCATACACATTGTTAATCTGCTTGAAAAGGAATCCAATCGGCAGTCTCTCCTGCATACTATCACCCTTTCTAATTATAACACTCCCGCATCACAGATATATATAGGAACAGTCACCTATATTCCAGACTCTCATCTATCCTTACATCCATGATATTATTACTCCCTATTAGATAGTATGCTATATTTTTCTGACAAAATCAAGTATAAAATCATCTGGTCTCGGATTTTTGGAGATGTGGATGCTTTCGGAAATTCCACAGGTTCTCACCACTACTATACATATCCCCATAGGTAACTTCTTCATGAACCTGAATCTCTAAAGTGCCGCCGCCACCGTATGAACGAAGCGAACAGTAACTAGAGCGTGTTAAACTCCACACGCCGGATGTCGACGTCCCTGTCTAAGCGCTTCCTCTCTCCCGCTCCGGTAAGGCTTTGCCAGAATAAACACCCCAAACAAAACTCCGTTCAGCAGCAGTGCGGACGGAATATCGCTCCAGGCCACCTGCTGATCGCTCAGAACATCGGCGGAATACGCTCCTGATATGACCAGAATCAGATTATTATTTAGAAAATGCATGATAACCGGAACCCAGATATTGCCTGTTCTCATATAAGCATAGCCGAAGAAAATCCCTAGGGTAACACAGGTAATCAACTGGCTTACTATCATAATCAGCCCTTTATCCGGCGTCACATAAAAGAAAATATCCAGCGGCAGGTGCCAGATTCCCCATAACACCCCCAGAAACAGCACACCTTTTCTCAGTCCGAACTTTTCCTGAAGTTTAGGCTGCAGATAGTATCTCCATCCATACTCCTCCCCGAAAAATGCAAGAAAAGCCAGCAGAAAGTTTAACGGCAGGATTCCCATCATCATCCATGCGTCCGGCTCAGTAAATATTTTCAGGAAATAGGAAAGCTGTCCCTGAACAGCATAAGCGGCAGCCGCCCGGAAAAAGTACAGAACCGCAAATAACAGAATGCACAGAACAGACAGTTTTCCATTTTTCCAACTTAGACCATAAGCCCTTCGCTTCTCTTTCCCTGCAATGACAAGACAGATGACGCCAAGAATACTTCCCGCCATCTGACAGTACTGCAGTATCATCACCCACAGATTCACCGTTCCTCCGGGCATCTCAACCGTCATACGAGGCATCAGCACCGAAAATACCGTACATAATATGTGAATTACTGTTATCAGAATATAGCACCCATAAAATGCTCTCGGTATATTCGGTTCTTCCTTCTTTGTCAGCAGGAACGCAAGCATTACACCCATGGCCGGATACAACATCTGCGCATTTGGAAATGCGCTAAGCTCCAACTGCTTCCCATATCCATACCACATCAGAAATCCCAGCAGATATGGAATCCCATAAGCTGCCAGTGCAAAAATCCTAAGCTGTCGTTTTTCCGTTTTTGAATACATTTTATTTTCCCCTTTCTTTCCTGTCTTTGCATCAATGAATCAAAAACATCATTTTATTTTCTATCTGACAGCTTTATTGTAACAGTTTACCGTCCCTTACTGTTTGAAAATGCCCGAACAGAACACTTTGATGCCTGAATGGTTAATTACAGTTCACACATTGCCTGCGCCGGTCTGCAAACTGCTGCATACGGAGCAAGGCGAGACAGGATACACGAAAATAATTTCAACTGTACATCTCTCGTTGCGCCATGGTAATATAGAAAGGGAGATATCTCTCACACAGACGGTATTTTTATACAAAAGGCGGATATATTATGCAGAAAATTATGATTATTGAAGACGATCCCGCGACCAGAGAGGAGCTGGTTCTCCTGTTGAAGAACGAGTCTTATCAGCCTGTTCCGGTCACTGATTTTACAGATATTCTAAGCCAGGTCATGACACAGGCCCCCGATTTAATCCTTTTGGACTTAGGCCTGCCGGGCAGAAACGGCCTTTCCTTATGCGCCGATATACGCAAATCAGCAAATATGCCTATTATTTTTGTTACCAGCCGGAACTCTGCCATAGATGAATTAAAGGCTTTGAGCTTAGGCGGAGACGACTATATTACCAAACCCTACAACATTCTGGTTCTCCTCGCCCGAATCAGGGCCGCGCTGCGGCGAAGCAGCGCCGTTTCAGATTCGGAAATTCTAGAAGCGAAGGGCCTGAAACTAAATCTTTTGAAAGGCGTTATCTCGGCGGACGGCCAGGAGCTTGAACTGACGCGCAACGAACTTCGGATTCTGGCGCACCTGATGACCCATGCCGGGGAAATCGTTTCCCGCGCCGAACTGATTGATATTCTCTGGGAACACCAGATTTACATTGACGACAATACGCTTAGCGTTAATATGACCAGACTCCGCACCAAGCTGGAAATGCTGGGGCTGTCTGATTTTATCCGCACAAGAAGAGGGATGGGGTATCAGCTATGACATGGACCGAATATTTTTCCGAACGAATGAGCAGCATTCTGATAAAAGCAGTATCTGCCATAGCCGGAGCGCTTTTTCTAAAAGCGACTGGAACTCAGACCGGCATTATTATCCTGCTGCTTATCTATCTTCTATTTATCGTTACAATCACACAGATATCCGATTTTCTCAAGCTGCGCGCAAGGTTTCATGAGCTGGAAAGCATCATAGACGGACTGGATAAAAAATATTTGTTCGCGGAATGTATGCCGGCGCCCCGCACTGCCTGGGAGCGAAGAATCTTTCATCTCCTGCGGCGCTCCTGCAAATCCATGACCGAAACCGTCTCAGACGCCGAATCCTCTCTGCGGGAATACCGGGAATACATCGAGAGCCAGGTCCATGAAATCAAGGCTCCCATTACCGCCGCCAGACTTATCTGCCAAACGGTCGGACCGGAGACAAGACAGAAGCTCCTCCTCCAGTTAACCCAGATTGAAGCCCACACAGAGCGCGCCCTATATTATGCCCGTTCTGAGAGTCCTGAGAAAGACTTTCTTATCCGGAAAATCAGTCTTTCTGAGCTTATTTCACAGGCAATCGCAAATTACAAGACGCTGCTTATTCAGTCAGGCATCCGCATTGAGACCGGCAGCTTGGATTATACGGTCTATACCGATGATAAATGGGCCTGCTTTATTCTGGGACAACTTCTGCAGAATTCCGCCCGCTATCATGACGCCGAACCGCTCATTACCCTGTCTGCCGCCCCCATCGGGAATCAGGTGCAGCTTACCGTCCGGGACAACGGAATCGGCATTCCCGCCCATGAACTCCCCCGGATTTTCGAGCGGGGATTCACTGGCAGTAATGGACGAAACAGAGGAGGTTCCACCGGTATGGGATT
>CAOKJI010000208.1 GCA_948468495.1 uncultured Dorea sp.
ATACAAAGACCAAGTTTCGGCCCCATCATTTCCCATTTACAGAGCCGAGCGCAGAGGTGGATGTAAGCTGCTTCAAATGCAAAGGTATGGGATGCCGGTTCTGTAAGGGCTCCGGCTGGATTGAGATTCTTGGCTGCGGGATGGTACATCCACACGTTCTGGAAATGTGCGGCATTGACCCCGAAGAGTACACCGGATTTGCATTCGGCGTAGGATTGGAGCGGATTGCGCTTTTGAAATATGAGATTGACGATATGCGTCTGCTGTATGAGAACGATATCCGTTTCCTGAAACAGTTCTAGAGCGCAAGGCAGGAAGAACGAAGAGAGTAGTTCTTCTGTGTGCAGGCGGCGCGATTCTGGAGCAAAAGTGCAGTAGAAGGAAGCGGTATTATAGAAGAGGAGAAGAGAGATGAATACTTCATTATCATGGATTAAAGCATATGTGCCGGATTTGGATGTGACAGCGCAGGAGTATACCGACGCGATGACGCTTTCCGGTACAAAGGTAGAAGGCTTTACGAAGCTGGATGAGGATTTGGAAAAGATTGTGGTAGGACAGATTGAGAAGATTGAGAAGCACCCGGATGCGGATAAACTGATTGTATGTCAGGTAAATGTGGGAAATGAGACTATCCAGATTGTTACCGGCGCGCCGAATGTCAAAGAAGGCGATAAGGTTCCGGTGGTGCTTGACGGCGGACGGGTGGCCGGAGGCCACGAGCCGGGGCAGAGAGTCGCGGGCGGCATTAAGATTAAGAAAGGGAAGCTGCGCGGGGTTCCAAGCGCCGGAATGATGTGCTCCATTGAAGAACTTGGCTCGAACCGGGATATGTACCCGGAAGCGCCGGAATCCGGGATTTACATTTTCCAAAAGGATGTGGAAGTAGGAAGCAGCGCGGTTGAAGCTTTAGGACTTGACGACGTTGTGTTTGAATATGAGGTTACCTCCAACCGGGTGGACTGCTATAGCGTGGTGGGAATTGCCAGGGAAGCAGCGGCAACCTTCCGTAAGGAATTTAAGCCGCCGGTTGTGACGCCTACCGGGAATCAGGAGGATGTCAATGATTATATTAAGGTTACGGTAAAGGATACAGAGCTTTGCCCCAGATATACTGCTAGGGTGGTGAAGAATATCAAGTTAGGGCCTTCGCCGGAATGGATGCAGAGAAGGCTGGCTTCGGTAGGAATCCGTCCGATTAATAACTTAGTCGACATTACCAACTATGTAATGGAAGAGTATGGACAGCCCATGCATGCTTATGATTTGGAGGATATTGCCGGTAAGGAAATTATCGTCCGCCGGGCGGAAAACGGGGAGAAATTCGTGACCTTAGACGGTCAGGAGCGGGAAGTGGATGATTCCGTACTGATGATTTGCGACGGTGAAAAGGCGGTAGGTATTGCCGGGATTATGGGCGGAGAGAATTCCATGATTACCGACAAAGTACAGACCATGCTGTTTGAAGCGGCATGCTTTAACGGTACGAATATTCGTAAATCGGCAAAGAAAGTAGGTCTTCGTACCGATGCGTCTGGCAAATTCGAGAAGGGACTTGATCCGGAGAATGCACAGGCAGCCATTGACCGGGCCTGCCAGTTAGTAGAAGAAATGGGCGCGGGTGAAGTGGTAGGCGGCATGGTGGACGTATATGCCGAGAAGAGAATGCAGGTACGCGTACCATTTGACGCAGACAAGATTAACGCGCTTCTGGGAACAAATATTTCCAAAGAAGAGATGATAAGCTATCTGAATATGGTGGAACTTGGTTATGATGCGAATACCAGCGAAGTTGTTGTGCCGACTTTCCGTCAGGATATTCTGCGTCTTGCGGACGTTGCGGAGGAGATTGCAAGATTTTACGGATATGATAATATTCCTACAACGCTGCCAAAGGGAGAGGCGACTACAGGGAAACTTTCTCATAAGCTTCGGATTGAAGAGATTGCAAGAAATATCGCGGAGTTCTGCGGCTTCAGCCAGGGCATGAATTATTCTTTCGAGAGTCCGAAGGTATTTGATAAACTGATGATTCCGGAGGACTCTGAGCTTCGCCAGGCAGTGGAGATTATGAATCCGCTGGGAGAAGATTACAGTATTATGCGCACGACCTCCCTAAACGGTATGCTGACTTCCTTAGCGACGAACTATAATCGGCGCAATAAGAATGTAAGGCTGTATGAGCTGGGAAATATTTATCTGCCAAAGTCGCTGCCTCTTACGGAGCTTCCGGAAGAACGGATGCAGTTTACGCTGGGAATGTACGGCGAGGGAGATTTCTTCACCATGAAGGGTGTTGTGGAGGAATTTTTCGATAAGGCGGGTCTTCATGGAAAAGAAGTCTATGATCCGAATGCAGGCAAACCCTATCTCCACCCGGGAAGACAGGCCAATATCATTTATGACGGAATCGTTGTGGGTTATTTAGGCGAAGTTCATCCGGATGTGGCGGATACCTATGGAATCGGGGAGAAGGCATATATTGCAGTGATTGATATGCCGGAGATTGTGAATCGGGCCACATTTGACAGGAAATACGAAGGAATTGCCAGATTCCCGGCAGTGAACAGGGATATCAGCATGGTAGTTCCGAAGGAAATCATGGTGGGACAGATTGAGGAAGTGATGGAAAAGCGCGGCGGCGCTTATCTGGAAAGCTATGCACTGTTTGATTTGTATGAGGGCAGCCAGATTAAGAAAGGCTATAAGTCAGTGGCATATTCGATTGTATTCCGCGCCAAAGATAAGACGCTGGAAGAAGCGGATGTCTCTAAGGCTATGGATAAGATTTTAAAGGCCTTAGAGGAGATGGGAATTGAGCTTCGTAAATAGGACAGGAGAGAATATGAAACGTCAGGATTTTTATTTTGAATTGCCGGAAGAACTGATTGCCCAGGACCCGTTAGAGGACCGGTCGGCTTCCAGACTTCTGGTATTGGATAAAGAGACGGGAGAAGTGTCTCATCACAGTTTCAGAGAGATAGCAGATTATTTAGAACCAGGCGACTGCCTGGTTCTAAATGACACCAAAGTAATTCCGGCAAGACTGATTGGCGCCAAGGAGGATACCGGAGGAAAGATTGAGGTTCTGCTCTTAAAGCGGAGAGAGGGTAATGTGTGGGAGACCCTGGTAAAGCCCGGAAGAAAAGCAAGGCCAGGAGCAAGGATTCGCTTTGGGGAAGGTCTCCTTACAGGCGAGATTCTTGATATTGCAGAGGAAGGAAACCGTTTGATTCGCTTTGAACATGAGGGAATCTTCGAGGAAATCTTAGACCGGCTGGGGCAGATGCCGCTGCCGCCGTATATTACCCATCAGTTGGAGGATAAGAACCGTTATCAGACCGTATATGCGAAACATACCGGTTCTGCGGCGGCGCCGACGGCAGGGCTTCATTTTACCCCGGAGCTACTGGAGCAGATTGAAAAAAAGGGCGTAGATATTGCGAAGGTGACCCTTCATGTGGGGCTTGGAACCTTCCGGCCGGTGAAGGCGGACGATATCTTAGAGCATCATATGCATTGGGAATTTTACCTGATTGAAGAGGAAGCGGCAGAGAAGATTAACCGGGCGAAGAGAAGTGGCGGCCGGATAATCTGTGTGGGAACGACGAGCTGTCGTACGGTAGAATCTGCGGCCGATGAGAACGGCAGACTGAAGGCATGCAGCGGATGGACGGATATTTTCATCTATCCGGGATACCAGTTTCGGGTGCTGGACAGTCTGATTACCAATTTTCATCTGCCGGAATCAACTTTGATTATGCTGGTGTCTGCGCTGGCGGGAAGAGAACGTACACTGGCGGCATATGAAGAGGCGATTCGGGAACGGTACCGGTTTTTCTCTTTTGGGGATGCAATGTTCGTCAGGAGTAATATATGATGTGTGAGAAGGCAAAGCTTCTAATTGCAGATGACGAACCGGGAATCCTCCAATTATTGAAGGATTATTTTGAACTGCAGGGATATCAGGTCTGCGGGGTCAAGGATGGAGTAGAGGCAATAGCGAAGCTTTCGTGGGAGCCGGATTTGATACTACTAGACGTGGCGATGCCCTTGATGGATGGATTTGAGGTATGCGAACGAATCCGCGCCCATGTGTCCTGTCCGATTTTGTTTTTGACGGCTAAGATAGAAGAAGCCGACAGAATCCGGGGGTTTATGACAGGCGGAGACGACTATATTCTGAAACCTTTTAGTATTGACGAGCTTGGAGCAAGGGTAGAAGCGCATTTGCGGAGAGAAAACCGGCGGAGCGCTGATAAGGCAGTGAAAATGTTCGACCGGCTTGCCATTCATTATGGGGAGAAGAGTATCTATTATGATGACAGGCCCATCGCTTTTACCAGGACAGAATATGGAATCATAGAGCAGTTATCCTTAAGTCCGGGACTGATATTCAGCAAGGACCAGCTGTATGAGAAAGTGAGAGGGTATGACGGCAGCGCGGACAGCACAGTTATGATGGAGCATATTCGGAGAATCAGGAGTAAAATAGGCCGGTATACGAAGCGGACATATATAGAAACGGTATGGGGAGTCGGTTACAGATGGATTGGTTAGATGAGAAACTGGATAAATTGTTAAGCGGTATGAAGAATCTTTCTTTTCGTCAGGCAATGCTTCCATATGTTCTGCTCCTCGCAGTGATTACCGCTGTTTTGACCTATGTGACGCAGGCGTTTTGCCGGTATCAGAAGATTCCGTTTGCCGGGGAATGGTGCGGTTATGCGTATGCATTTGCAGGAATCGTTCTAACCATTTTTATATTTTACCAGAAGCGGCTGAAACGGCCGCTTTCTCTTCTGAATGAGAGCGTGAATAATATTAGA
>CAOKJI010000209.1 GCA_948468495.1 uncultured Dorea sp.
TTCGTATTAAGTATCTGTATGAGGAGGGCCGCACAACAGCTTTTGAGACGCTGATTGGCGCGGAGAGCTTCTCGGATCTGTTAAACAGGGCGGAATATGTTGCAGAGGTTCATATCTATGACCGCGCAAAACTGCAGGAATATGAGGATACAAAAAAGAGTGTTGAGCAGTTAAAAGAGCAGTTAGTGGAAGAGCAGGCCAATATGCAGAATATGCAGGCCGAGTATGAGACCGAGGAAGGGGTACTGACTACAACACTGGAAGAGAAGCGGGAAGAGATTGCCGGTTTTGATGCGCAGATTCAGGCGGCAGCGGAAGCGGCGGCAAGAGAGGCCGCAGAGAGAGCGGCCCAGAGACAGGCGAACGCCGGCTCGCATACGCAGAACAGGACTTCCGGTACAGGCGGCACGAATAAAACGGCGACAGACGCAGGAAATACCGGCGGCGCCGGGACGGATACAGGCAATTCCGGCAGCGCACCGGGGACGGATGCAGGAAGTACCGGAGGAACACCGGGGGCAGATACAGGAAATACGGGAGGTACGCCGGAAGCAGATACAGGAAATACGGGCGGACAGGATGTGTCAGGAGGCAATGAATCCGGCGGTCAGGAGGATACCGGTTCCGACGGAGGAGAGTCTTCCGGTAATTCGGCGGCAGCCCAGACGATTGTGAATGCTGCATATGGCCAGCTTGGAGTACCATATGTGATGGGAGGAACCGGCAACGGAGGCTGGGATTGTTCCGGTCTGGTGCAGTACTGTCACAGCATGGCGGGAATCAGCCTTCCGAGAACTTCGCAGGCTCAGGGCGGATGCGGCGTTGCAGTTAGTAATCCGCAGCCAGGAGATATTGTATGTTACGGCTCCCATGTGGGGATTTATATTGGCGGCGGCCAGATGATCCACGCTCCGAAGCCGGGGGATAATGTGAAAGTTGCGGCGGTATACGGTTCGCCATGGTATAGGAGATGCTGGTAAAGGAATACGGCAAACGATAGAACAAAGTAGAGGTACAGAGATGAAAAAAAGAATCATACGGACAATCATGATAGTTTTTCTTGTCAGTATAATGGTTGTAACCCCTGTCTTTGCGTCATCGCTGGAGGATATGCAGGTCGATAAAGCCCAGGCAGAGAGTGAGGCCGGCTCCCTTCAGGAACAGATTAAACAGACATTAGAGAAGATTCAGACATTAGAGAAAGATCTTGAAACGAAGCAGGGTGAGATTGACCAGGCGGGGGAGGATCTTGAGAAAGCGGCGTCTGTGCAGACAGAGCAGTATAATGCGATGAAGCTTCGCATCAAATACATGTATGAAGAGGGTGAGGTTAATTTCTTAGAAACTCTTCTTACGGCTACCAGTTTTTCGGATTTTATTAATAAAGCTGAGTATGTTCAGGAGGTTCACTCCTACGACAGAACCAAGCTGAACGAGTATGAAGATATTACGAAAAAGGTGGAGCAGTTAAAGAAGGGCCTTGAGGATGAATATACCCAGATGCAGACGATGCAGACGGATTTGGAGCAGGAGACGGCGTCTCTGAATGCCACGTTAGAAGAGAAGCAGGAGGAGATTGCACAACTCGATGCAAGTATACAGGCTGAGATTGCCGCAAGACAGGAAGCGGAGCGTAAGGCCCGCGAAGAGGCAGAGCGAAAAGCGCGTGAGGAAGCGGAGCGGCTGGCACAGGAAGAGGCTGCCAGAGCAAATGCCGCGGCTGCCGCACAGCAGACGGGTACGAGCGGAGGCAATTCCGGAGGCGGACAACCGGCAGGAAACGGTTCTGGCTCAGGAGGTTCAGGCGGCGGAGGAAGTTCTTATGTACCGCCTCAGGGCCGGGACGGATGGGCGGTCGTTGAGTATGCAAGGCAGTTTAAGGGGAACCCGTATGTATTGGGAGGCAATAGCCTGACAGACGGGATTGACTGTTCCGGATTCACCCAGCAGATTTATGCGGCGTTTGGAGTGTCGCTTCCCCGTGTGGACTCAGCTCAGGCGACATGCGGAGTAGAGATTCCGCTGTCAGAGGCACAGGCAGGAGATTTGCTGTGTTATTGGGGGCATGTGGGAATTTATAACGGCACAGGCGGTATTATTCACGCGTCGGCTCCGGGAGTTGGTATTACGGAATTTGCCAATTGCCAGTACAGGACGTTGAAATGTGTGAGAAGGGTTCTGTAAAACGGCAATATAGATATATTTTTAGATTTTAGCGGTTATTGTTGAGGAATGAAGCAGAGGACAGTAACCCTTTGGCAAAATGAAATTACGTAAATGCGGTAGAAATACTTGCATTTACGTTTTTTTTATGTTAAAATTTTACGGTCGCTAAAAAACACGTGCAGGGATTTTCATGAAGGTGCCGGAATAGTATCTGGTCTCATGGGGAGCGAACTGTGCGGAAGTAAAAACCAAATGGAGGAAAGAAACATGAGCGTTATTTCAATGAAGCAGCTTTTAGAGGCAGGTGTTCATTTTGGACATCAGACAAGAAGATGGAACCCTAAGATGGCTCCCTATATCTACACAGAGAGAAATGGTATCTATATCATTGACTTACAGAAGTCTGTAGGCAAGGTTGACGAGGCATACCAGGCTGTGGCTGATATTGCGGCTGAAGGCGGTACAATTCTGTTTGTAGGGACAAAGAAGCAGGCGCAGGATGCGATTCGGACAGAGGCAGAGCGCTGTGGTATGTTTTATGTGAATGAAAGATGGCTCGGCGGTATGCTTACCAATTTCAAGACAATTAAGAGCAGAATTACCCGTCTGAAAGAGATTGAGAGAATGTCAGAGGACGGAACATTTGACGTGCTGCCGAAGAAGGAAGTTATCCAGCTTAAGAAGGAGTGGGAGAAGCTTGAGAAGAACCTTGGCGGTATCAAGGATATGAAGAAGCTTCCAGACGCTATCTTTATTGTAGATCCGAAGAAGGAGAGAATCTGTGTTCAGGAGGCTCATACTCTGGGAATCCCGCTTATCGGTATCGCGGATACAAACTGTGATCCGGAAGAGCTTGACTATGTAATTCCGGGAAATGACGACGCGATTCGTGCGGTGAAGTTAATCGTTTCCAAGATGGCGGACGCTGTGATTGAAGCAAATCAGGGCGAGACCGGATATGAAGAGGAGTATGTAGAGGAAGTTCCGGAAACAGATGCAGAGTAGGATACAGATAGAGAATCAGGAGGATAGGAAAGATGGCAATTACAGCTAGTATGGTGAAAGAGTTAAGAGAATTAACAGGCGCCGGTATGATGGACTGTAAGAAGGCTCTTAATGAGACGAATGGAAATATGGAAGAGGCAATCGAATTCTTAAGAAAGAACGGCGAAGCCAAGGCAGTTAAGAAGGCAGGACGTATCGCGGCGGAAGGTATTGTTATGGCTGAAGTTCGCGATGATAAGACTGCGGCGATTGTAGAAGTTAACTCAGAGACGGACTTTGTTGCGAAGAATGCAGAGTTCCAGGGATTTGTTAAGGCAGTTGTAAATCAGGCGGTTGCTACAGAGTCTAAGGATATGGATGCATTTATGGCAGAGGCATGGAATGAGGATGCTTCAAAGACTGTGAGAGATGCGCTTACTGAGAAGATTGCAGTAATTGGTGAGAATTTAAATATCAGAAGATTTGAGAAGCTTGAGTCCGATGGATGTATCGTGGCTTATATCCATGGCGGCGGACGTATCGGCGTTCTGGTAGAAGCAGTTACCGATGTAGTGAACGACGATGTAAAGACTTGCCTGAAGAATGTTGCAATGCAGGTAGCCGCTATGTCTCCGAAGTATGTGTCCCGGGATGAAGTCTCTCAGGAATTCTTGGACAAAGAGAAAGAGATTCTTCTTGCACAGGCTAAGAACGATCCGAAGAATGCCAATAAGCCGGAGAATATCATTGAGAAGATGATTGTCGGACGTCTGAACAAAGAGATGAAGGAGATTTGTCTGCTGGATCAGGTGTACGTACAGGATGGAGATCTGACTGTTGCTAAGTATGTGGAGAAGGTAGCAAAAGAGACTGGTGCGAATCTGGCAGTGAAGAAGTTCATTCGTTTTGAGACTGGAGAAGGTCTTGAGAAGAAGAATGAAGACTTTGCGGCAGAGGTTGCGGCTCAGATGGGCGGAAACTAAAAATAAATTTATTTTTTGTGAGAGTGCCGGAAGGTCAAGAAATACAGTATTTTCAAGGGTTTTAGACTGTTTTGGATACTCAGTGGAAATGAGTTATTTATCGTAGAGCAGCGTCAATTATCGTATTATTTTGTGTCAGGAAGTGTGTCATGAGTATGTTTGACACAGGTTCAAAAATCTTTAGCGAATTTGACACAGAATATGGTGTATCAGATGCGAACAGATTTATAATCGAATAATTTATATTCAAACAATAAGCATAAGGGCATTACCATTTGGAGAATAAAGTGGTAGTGCCTTTATTTTTGTTGTTTAGGATTCGGCATTTATAAAATATCTATTACAAAATTATTAGGAAAGGAAACCAAATATCATGGCAAAAATTAATAATGCAGTTCGGATCGTGGAATTTGAAACAGAAAATGATCTATATACACAGATGGAGAAGGATTTAGTCAGTTGTTTTAATGAACCAGATTCAAGGTGTTATAAATTAAAAAATATTCAGATATTGAATGAAAACCATGCAATCCTATATTTTGAAGAAGATATAAATACAATCATGGTTAGATTCATTTATAACAAAGAAGTATTACATATGGAAGAAGCACCAGATGGAATAAGTTATTTTACAATTCAAGAAATATCTTTACTCAATGATCTAGGAATGGTAACTATTGATGATA
>CAOKJI010000210.1 GCA_948468495.1 uncultured Dorea sp.
GCTGATTTATACGGTAATCGGATATTTCAACGGTACCTTCCACAGAATGTTTTTTGACGACGATATTAAGTTTCCGCTGGTATTAGTCGGAATCAGTGATTTGATTTACAGCGCCATCGGATATTTGTGTTTGTTTATGCTTCAGGGCAAATTCATCTTTTCTTATTTTTTAGGACATGTAATGCTTCCTGAACTGGTTTATACGATTTTGGTTACTTTGATTTTGTATCAGGTGATTCTTCAGGTGAACCGCAGATTAGAAGCGGAAGAACAAAGGAGTGCAAGCAGATTTGTATAGTATGTGGGAACGGCTTAAAAGCGCCGCTGCAGGATATTTCAAGACGAGAGTCTTTGTGGTCATGACAGTATTTTGTATTCTGTCCGCCGTATTGGTAGGAAGACTTTTTAATCTACAGATTGTAAAAGGCCAGCAGTATCTGGATGATTACAAGCTTCAGATTCAGAAGACCCGTACCATTCAGGGGACAAGAGGCAATATTTACGACAGGAACGGGAATCTTCTTGCGTATAATGAACTTGCCTATTCTGTTACGATTGAAGATAATTACAATGAAAGCAGGGAAAAGAATAAAGAGCTGAACAAAGAGATTCAGAAGATCATTCAGATTGTGGAGAAAAACGGAGATTCGGTCATCCATGATTTCAATATTATGATTGATAATGGAGCATATGCATTTACAATGGAGGACGAGACCTTAAGACTCCGGTTTGTTGCCGACGTCTATGGATTAAGTACCATTGATAAATTAACAGACGAACAGCGGCGGCAGACGGCGGCGGATATCATCCACTATCTCTGTACGGATGAGACTTACGGCTATGGAATTGACGAGAATGATTATGAAAAAGCGGATGTCTTAAAGCTGGTAACCATCCGATATGCGATTGGCTTAAACCGGTTTCAGAAGTTCATTCCGGTTACGGTCGCAGAGGATGTAAGTGAGGAGACCGTTGCGGCAATCATGGAGGCGATGGACGAGCTTCCGGGCGTTGAAATCGCAGAAGATTCCATGAGACGGTATACCGACAGCAAGTATTTTGCCAATATCATCGGCTATACGGGACAGATTTCCCAGGAGGAATATGACGCTTTAAGCGCCAAAGATAAAAAGCGGTATTCCTTAACGGATACCGTTGGAAAGTCCGGCTTAGAACAGGTGATGGACGGTGAACTCCAGGGGGAAAAGGGAGAGGTTCGTCTCTATGTGAATAGCGTGGGAAAGGTTATCGAATCCACCTCTGTCAAGAAATCCAGCGCCGGGAAGGATTTGTATCTTACCATTGACGCCGACTTACAGAAGGCGGCCTATAATATTCTGGAGCAGGAACTTGCGGGTATTCTTCTTGCTAAGATGTCGGATGTTCTGGATTATGACCGCTCTGAAAGTAAGGACGCAGGCGACGTCATTGTGGCAAGCGGAGATATGTACTATCAGTTTATTGGCAACGATTTGATTGATATGGACCATTTCGCAGAAGAAGACGCGGGGAATGCGGAAAAGAGCGTGGCTGCTTCCTTTACAGCATACAAAGAGGAAGTGCTTGAATATCTCAAATCGGTTATGGCAGATCCGAACTCTGTACTTTATACGGAACTTCCCCGTGAACAGCAGGCATATCAGTCTTATATTGTAAATGATATCCTGACTGCCGGCGGCGTACTGATGCAGGACGCCATTGATACAAGCGACGCCACCTATAAGCAGTGGCGGGAAGACGAGACGATTAATATCCACACCTATCTAAATTATGCTATTTCAAAAAACTGGATAGATGCTTCAAGGCTTCAGCGGTATATAGAGGGGAATTATTCGGATGCTTCGGAGGTTTATCAGGGAATGATTTCCTATGTGCAGGACAGGCTTCAGAATGATAATACCTTCTCAAAGCTTATTTACCGGTATATGATTAAGGCGGGACGGGTTAGCGGAAGGGAAATTGCTATGATTCTCTACGAACAGAATGTGCTTCCTTTTGATGAAGGTCAGTACAATGCGCTGGATGCAGGGAGTCTTGGAGCTTATGATTTTATCCGGGGGAAGATTGAGACGCTGGATATTACGCCCGGACAGCTCGGATTAGAGCCATGTACCGGCTCGGTGGTCATTACTGATCCGAATAACGGAAGCCTGTTAGCCTGCGTATCCTATCCGGGCTATGATAATAACCGGCTTGCTAATTCGATGGACAGCGTGTATTATAATCACCTGGTTACAGCTTCGTCGCGTCCCTTTTATAACAATGCGACACAGGAAAAGACCGCCCCTGGTTCTACCTATAAGCCGCTGGCAGCAATCGCCGGGCTTACCGAAGGCGTGGTATCCGAAGGGACCTATATTAACTGTGACGGCGTCTATGACAGCGTGGAGCCGAACGTCCACTGCTGGGTATATCCGAACTCCCATGGTACCCAGGAAATTATCGGCGGTCTGACCCATTCCTGCAACGTCTACTTCTGTGAGCTTGGTTTGAGGCTGGGACTGGATAATCCGTCGGAAGAAGAAATTCTTGATGAGAACGGCAATCCGGTTCCAAGAAGTTATTCCAGCAGCCGGGGACTTGAGAAGCTTGCAGATTATGCAAGAAGATTCGGTCTTGATTCCGTTTCAGGAATCGAGGTTCCGGAGACAGACCCGCAGATATCCGACGAGGACTCTGTGCGTTCTGCAATGGGACAGGGTACCAACAACTACACAACCAGTCAGCTTGCCAGATACATTTCAGCGGTCGCCAACAGAGGAACCGTATATGATTTAACACTGATAGACCGTATTGAGACAGTTGACGGGAAAGTAACCATGCAGCAAAAACCAAAGATAAAGAATACCGTAGAGGGAATTTCACAGAATACATGGGATCTGGTTCACGCCGGAATGCGGGGAGTTGTGACCAACAACTACACTGTGTTTGGTAAGCTTAACGACAGTGAAATCCAGTTATCCGGCAAGACAGGTACTGCACAGCAGAGTACATCACATCCTGACCATGGATTATTTGTGGGATTTGCGCCGAGTAATAATCCTGAACTGGCAATGGCAATCCGTATTGCGAACGGATACAGCTCTACATTTGCCGCAGAAGTCGGAAATGGTGTTATGGAATACTATTACGAAATTACAGATCCGGCGGAGCTGATTACCGGGACTGCAAAGAAAGTTACTGTGTCAGCACACAGCGATTAAACAGATTCGATAACGAAAAGAGCAGGAGGATTGTTATGGGTGAGGTTATTGTAATTACTTCAGGAAAAGGCGGCGTAGGCAAAACTACAACGACAGCGAATATCGGGGCAGGACTTTCACAGTTAGAGAAAAAGGTCGTAATTATTGATACAGACCTGGGACTTCGTAATCTGGATGTGGTGATGGGGTTGGAGAATCTCATCGTTTACAATCTGGTAGACGTGGTAGAAGGGAAATGCAGATTAAAACAGGCGCTAATCCGGGACAGACGGTATGAGAATCTGTATCTGCTCCCGTCAGCCCAGACCAAGGACAAAACTGCCGTATCACCGGGCCAGATGCAGAAGCTGACAGAGGAATTGAGAGAAGAATACGACTATGTGCTGCTTGACTGTCCGGCAGGAATAGAGCAGGGATTTCAGAATGCAATCGCCGGCGCTGACCGGGCTTTTGTGGTGACTACGCCGGAAGTCTCTGCAATCCGGGACGCCGACCGGATTATCGGTCTGTTAGAATCCAATAACTTGAAAAAGATGGAGCTGATTATTAACCGGATTCGGATTGATATGGTGAAAAGAGGAGATATGATGTCGGTGGACGACGTGACTGAGATTCTGTCGATTCCTCTTCTTGGAATTATTCCGGACGACGAACAGATTGTGATTGGAACGAATCAGGGAATCCCCGTAATCGGAATGGATTCCTTTGCGGGAGACGCTTATTCAAATATCTGCCGCAGGATTCTGGGCGAAGAGATACCATTTCTTGATTTAAGCCGCGGCCAGAGTTTTCTGAGCAGACTTACGAACCTGTTTCGGAAAAATTAGGAGGTTCTCCGAATGATTAAGAGATCTTCAGTACGGATTGCCAAAGAAAGACTGGAGGCGCTTGTGACATCTGACAGGGTACACTGTAAGCCAAAAGAGTACGATTTGATTTGTCATGAGCTCTATCGAACACTCTCTAAGTATATGGAAATAACCAAAGAAGACTTCCAGGTATGTATTACCAGGTCAGCCATACATATTCAGCTAACAGGAGAAGAACATTGAAACTGATTAAACTGCGAAAGCCTTATAAATTAAAAGATTATAAATTCAGCCTGATTATACTGGTACTTGCGATATCCTTTATCGGTATACTGGTAGTAGGAAGCGCCAATGAATTTTATCAGAGCCGTCAGATTGTCGGGGTAGTGCTTGGCATCTGTATTATGGTTGTTGTGTCGCTGATTGACTATGTCTGGATTGCAGGCTTTTACTGGCTTTTATATTTTTCGTCTATATTTATGCTTGCGATTGTGCTGATTCCGGGAATAGGCGTGTATGTCAACGGGGCCAGACGATGGATTGATATTGGATTTACCAATTTCCAGCCTTCCGAATTTGCCAAGATTTTGCTGATTCTTTTCTTTGCACGATTTATTATGAAGCATGAGGAAGACTTAAGCGAACGGCAGACAATTATAAAGGCTGTCATTCTGATAGGGATTCCGCTGGCGTTAATCTATGAGGAGCCCAATCTCTCAACAACCATCTGCATCGCGCTGTTGTTCTGTGTGCTGATGTACGTGGGAGGTTTAAGCTATCGGTTTATCGGGACAGTGTTA
>CAOKJI010000211.1 GCA_948468495.1 uncultured Dorea sp.
TGTCGCCGTCCTGCAATTTGTCCAGAGCGCGGGCGCCATCCACAAGAGTCTTTAAATTCCCCTTATATCTTGCAAATAGAATGGAGAAGGAAGTCAGCGGAATATCTTCCGGGGTATCTGCGGCGACCTTCTGAAATGCCTGGCTGTCTGTAATGACCAGGGCGGGCTTTTTGCCTAAGGACTCCAGCGTCTCTTTTAGGTAAGTCTCTTTTACTACGATGGATGTGGCGTTTGATTCTAAAATGTCCCGGATGGTCTGCTGCTGGGGCAGAATCAGCCGTCCTTTCGGCGCGGCTTTGTCAATAGGGACT
Organism: uncultured Dorea sp.; assembly: GCA_948468495.1. Next base: position 312 of record CAOKJI010000211.1, read on the forward strand.
ACCAGAATGATAAAGTCTGAAGGCTGAATTAAATCACCTACTATCCGGTGGGTGATGTCTTCGGCAGGAATCAGGGAAGCGATGAAGTCTTTTAATTCGTGGATGTTGGTCCTGTTTTCTGCGCTTACCCATATGCTGTGTTTTTTGTCAACCCGGCAGCCGGCAAGGGATTCTTCTATATTATGCTTACTGTCATGCGCCAAATCGGATTTGTTGAAAATGACTGCAAAGGGAATCCTCTTCTCCTGAATACGCTCTAAAATCCGCCGGTCTTCGCTGGTGACGCCGATGCTTCCGTCTACGACAAGAAGCGCAATATCAGATTTGTTCAGCATCTGATAGGCTTTGCGGATGCGGAGCGCGCCAAGTTCGCCTTCGTCATCCAGTCCCGGAGTGTCTATCATGACGACCGGGCCGAGGGGAAGCAGCTCCATGGCCTTTAAGACCGGATCGGTGGTGGTACCCTGTACATCGGAGACAATCGCCAGGTTCTGTCCGGTCAGAGCGTTGATAATGCTGGATTTACCAGCGTTTCGCCTGCCGAAAATACCGATGTGTATGCGTTCCCCGGAGGGGGTATGGTTCATGCTCATATTGAAGACCTCCTGTATTTGGAATAAGTATCGTTTCTGAATTTCATGCTAACATAGACAGGGGAAATTTTCAATTTATAATCCCATCTAATAAGATTTTTGTTAAAATAAATTGACCCTCTCGCTGCGTAACGGTTTAAGATGGAGCCGAAAGGAGGAAATGATGAAGACTGTCAGGGATGTGTCTAAGATAACGGGAGTTAGTATTAGGACGCTGAGATATTATGATGAAATAGGCATACTAAAGCCGACAGCGTTTACGGATGCCGGTTATCGGTTATACGACGGCAAAGCATTAGAAAAGCTGCAGGAAATTATGTTCTTTCGGGAATTAGAGATTCCGCTTGTAACAATTAAGCAGATTTTGGAAAATCCGGATTATGACCGGGAACGGATTTTGTTAACTCAGAAATCACTGCTGGAGCAGAAGCGAAATCGGCTGAATGGGATTATTGAGTTCATATCAGATGTGATGAAAGGAGTAGGGACAATGAATTTTGAAGCATTTAGCAACGAGGATATACAGAAAATCGTAGACCACATGATAGAATGTATGTCTGAAAAGGCGCTGGGAGAAATGGAGCGAAAATACGGAGGACTGGAGAAGTATCGCGAACATGTGGCGTCTGGCTTTCATAATGAGCAGGCGATGGCGGATATTTATAAATGGTATGGAAGCAAAGAGAAAGTGATGGAAGCGATTTTGCAGTCGACAGGAGAGCAGGAGGAATTTGATAAATTACAGGAGGAAAATGCGCAGATATATCGTCAATTTATGACGGCAAAAGAAACTGAGAATAAAGATATGGCGGAGGAAGCAGTTTTTAAACTTGCAGAAACTTATAAAACAATGTTCAGACTGGACAATGCAAGAAATATTTTGCTGGATTTGGCAAAGGAGTATTTGAGTAATCAGAAGCTTGCGAAGGTAACAGACGAGCAGTTTGGGGAAGGCTGCTCCGTATTTGCAGCGCATGCCATTCAGGAGTATTATGGGGTTTCAGTATGAAGGAATTTATGTTATACTGGACAAAATCATTGAGATGAGGTGCAGCTTGTGAGCAACAAAATATATGAATACGAATCGCTGATTTATGAAGCGGGACAAAAGGGCGGCGCTTATGTGGTTTTTCCATATGATATTCGGAAAGAATTTGGACGGGGACGGGTGAAGGTGCATGCATCATTTGACGGAGAGCTTTATGACGGCAGTATTGTAAATATGGGTGTCAGGAATGAGGATGGAACCGTCTGCTATATCATAGGTATCCGAAAGGATATTCGCGCCCGTATTGGGAAACAGCCGGGAGATACGGTTCGGGTGACTGTCAGAGAACGGGAATAGAGCGAATGCAGCGATGCATCAGTCGCATTTTGAGTTAACGAAAGAGGAGAGAGAAAGGTGCGGGTAGATTCTTACAAAGACAAGGGGCTTACGCTTCTGAAAAAGGGACAAAAGGGGATTATTCATGCCATTTTCAGCCGTTTTGGACTGATGCTGTGTATGTTGATTGTACAGGCGTTGATTCTGTTTAGTGCGTTTCAATGGTTTGAGGAGTTTTTACCTCACATTTTTGGCGGGACGATGTTGTTTACCTTTGTCATGGTAATTTACCTTTTGAATAGCAATCTGAACCCCACTTCAAAGATTACGTGGCTGATTGTGATTATGCTTCTGCCTGTATTTGGCGTACTCTTATTTCTGTATACTCAGAGCGATTTGGGCCACAGGGTGTTGAAGTGGCGAATCGATCAGATTGTTACGGGTACGAAGGAGAGCATCCCCCAGTCAGAAGACGTCATGACGCGCTTAACGAAGGAGAGTCCGGGTGTTGCGGCGTTAGCGCATTATATGCACAGAAGCGGCTGTCATCCGGTATATGAACATACGTCTGTCACGTATTTTCCATTAGGGGAGGACAAGTTTGCTGAGATGCTAAAACAGCTGGAAGAGGCTAAGCATTTTATTTTTATGGAATATTTTATTGTAGATGAAGGGATGATGTGGGGCAGGATATTGGAAATACTGGCAAAGAAGGCTAAAGAAGGCGTGGACGTGCGCGTGATGTATGACGGAACCTGTGAATTTGCATTGCTGCCCCGGGATTATCCCAAACGTTTGAGAGCCTTAGGTATCCAGTGTAAGGTATTTGCGCCGGTATCTCCTTTTGTTTCTACCTGCTATAATTACCGGGACCACAGGAAGATTCTGGTGATTGACGGGCATACGGCATTCAATGGAGGCGTTAATCTTGCGGATGAATACATCAATCAGAAGGTGAAGTTCGGACACTGGAAGGACGCCGCCGTTATGCTGAAAGGAGAGGCAGTCAGAAGCTTTACTCTGATGTTTCTTCAGATGTGGGGAATCGGTGAAAAGGATGAAGAATATACTCATTTTTTATCTTATCCGTCATTTCCTGTAACAGAAGGGAAAGGATATGTGATTCCCTATGGAGACTGTCCGCTGGATAATGACAAGCTGGGAGAAAGGGTATATATGGATATCCTGAACAGGGCCTTGTCGCAGGTACATATTATGTCGCCATATCTGATTTTGGACGGGGAGATGGAAACAGCCCTGAAATTTGCCGCTGAGCGAGGTGTGGAAGTTGTGCTGATACTGCCGGGTATTCCGGATAAATCGGCGCCTTATGCTCTTGCAAAGACACATTATGCGTCTTTGCTGGAATCAGGAGTCCGAATCTATGAATATACGCCGGGATTTGTCCATGCGAAAGTATTTGTCAGCGATTCGGCGGAAGCGGTGGTAGGAACGATTAACCTGGATTACCGCAGCCTGTATCATCATTTTGAATGCGCTACATACCTGTACCAGACAGATTGCATTTCAGAAATTGAAGCGGATTTTCAGTCTACGCTTGGGAAATGCAGACAGGTTACAGTTGAAACAGTGCGCAGGGAAAGTTGGAGGGTTAAGTTGACTGGACGGCTGCTAAAAGCGGTGGCTCCGCTGTTGTAGGGGGATGTTTCTGCATTTAAGTGCATAAACTTGAATAATAGAAAGGTTTGTGCTATGTTATAAATGCAAGGAGGGATAGCAAATGATAGATACTCGTGAACTGAAAAAAAGAAATCTTTATCTGAATAAATTGATTGCTTTTCAGGATACAGAGCCTGTGAAAATTGTTACCGGCATCCGCCGATGTGGTAAATCAAGTCTTCTGAAATTGATGGTTGCTCATTTAAAAGAAAACGGAATCACAGATGAACAAATTATCGAGATGAATTTTGAATCACATGTGTTCAAAAAAATGACAAGTGACGATTTATATGATTATGTAAAACAGCAGGTTCACCCGCGGAAAAGAATGTATCTTTTCTTTGATGAAGTCCAGCGGGTGCCTGACTGGGAAGATGCTATTAACTCCTTTCGTGTGGATTTTAACTGTGACATCTATGTTACAGGTTCCAATGCGTATCTGCTTTCATCAGAGTATTCCACTTATTTGTCCGGCCGAACTGTGGAGATAAAAATGCTTCCATTGTCGTTTGGTGAGTTCCTGCCTTTTCACGATTTTGAAATTAAGGAAAGCAAGAGTGCGTTGGGCGGCATACGCAGACAGGTATTTGATAAGAACGGTGAACGTTATGAACTAAGGGAGGTATTTGACGCTTATATGCGCTTCGGCGGTATGCCCGGTATTGCCGATGTGGGACTTGATCAGGAAAAAACTATGGTTTTACTGGATGGAATCTATTCGACGGTTGTTATGCGGGATATTCTGGAACGGGAGAATCGCAGAGGGCAGAAGCGCATTACAGACCCGATTTTGCTGCGCAAGATTATTTTGTTTCTGGCGGATAATATCGGCAGCAGTGTTTCTGTTTCTTCTATTGGAAACGTACTGATAAATGAAGGTCTTTTGGAAGATGGAAAGCGT
>CAOKJI010000212.1 GCA_948468495.1 uncultured Dorea sp.
CCCGGATTCGGCCTGGGATTTGATGCAGCTTCTTGAAGAGCTGAATTATCAGGGCATGACGATTGTGGTAGCAAGCCATGCCAGAGAACTGGTTACTATCATGAAACGCAGGTGCATCACACTGGTGGCAGGCCGTCTGGTTGCGGATGAAAAGCGTTCCATTTACAATCCAAAAGCGATTGATATATTCGAAGAAAGAAGAATTTTGCAGGAAGGAAAAAGAAATCGATAAAAAATGTTATTTTTTCTGAAAAATATCCGATAATACATTAAAGGTATGATTTACAGACAGGTGGAGGGAGGGACTGCTATTAATTATGAAATAAGGTATATGTTAATACTGCTTGCGGCGATTGTGAACCAGAATCCGGTCCAGAAGCTGAGAAGAGCCGTAAGCTGGGAGACCATTTTAAAACTATCCGACTTTCATAATATTACGAATATAATCTATCTGGGCTCCTTAGGAGTTGAGAAAGAGATTTCGGAGGACTGTAAATTACAATTCTATCAGGGCTACAAGAGAGAGCTCCTTTTGCGCGAATCATACCATAAGGCAGAAGAGGTTATTCTATGGCAGCTTGAGCAGCATGGAATTGATGCGCTGCTTCTAAAAAGCGCAGGTGCGGATGAATTGTATGACAAGCCGGAGATGGCCTATACAGAACAGATAGAGTTTCTTGTAGGGAAGAAACATTTGCCTCAGATACACAGGTTCATGCGGGATATGGATTACGAGCAGCAGGAGGACCGGCTGGGAAATGGAATTGTGTATGTAAGAGTGCCGGGTATCAGGATTGTATTTTACAATACGGTACCAATTGAGAACAGCATCGTAAAAAGGTATTTTTCAGGGCCAGTCAGAAAATACCGGCATGTTGCAGATTATAAATTCATTTATGCCCTGTCCAGGGAAGAGGAGTATTTGTACCGCGTAGGAAGGCTGGTTGAAGCTTATGTTACGGGTACGCTGAAGATAAGGGAGATTCTGGATTTCTGGCAGTTTCAGAAGCATCTTGAAGAGACCTTTCGCCGGGATGTACCGGCAGAATATGTAGCGAAAGCGGGGTGGGAGGAATTCGTCCGTCAGACTGGCGTTCTCGCTGCACTTTGGTTTGAGGAAGGTGTGAGACAGGAGTATGGACTTGCACTGGAGTTAGAGGAATATATTATTGTTCGCGGTCGGGAGAATAAGGAGCTGGATAAAGCGCTTCTGCCTTATGAGAAGGCAAGGCTGGATTTTTATTGGCGCGATCGCGAGGGAGAGTGGGCGGCCAGGAAGAGAGAGTGGCTGTTTCCGCCCAGGGATTATATGTCCCAGTTCTTTCCGATATTAGGGAGATATCCCTTTTTATTGGTTTTCTGTTGGCTTATCAGGGATCTTCGTTTCGTGAAGACAGTATGTGTTAACCGTTGCAGGAAAGTATGGCTTGCGGTACGCGTCAGGCTGCTGGATGCAAAGGAGAAGTTTTTAGAACGAATACGAAGAAAAGAGAAAGAAGAGACGGAGAACCCCATACATATTATAAATAACAAAGAGACGTAAAGGAGAGAAAGATGTTAAAGAAGTTGAAAATCAGAAGTAAATTACTGGTGTCTTTTGGAATTGTGCTGCTATTAACAATTATTATATCTGTTTTTTCAATTATGCAGCTTCAGAAGGCGAATGATAACCTGAGAGATTTTATTGACGGGGTGGTTGCAGCGGACGACGCAGTAAAGGTTTGCCGTATTAACACATTTATGGCGGCAAAGGATGTGCGGGATATGGTAATTGTGGGAAGCTCCAACGCACAGACAAAGCAGTCTATCGAGGGGAATATTGCAACGATTCGTGAGAACATTCAGATAGTTCAGAATTTGGATGTCTTAGATGAAGAGAAGGTAACAGAGCTCAGCAATGCGCTGGAGGATTGGTTTGTAATTGCGAATGATATTATTTCAGATTTGGACAGACATGATCAGGCATCTGCAGGCGGGAAGATTATTTCAGATTGCGGTCCTTCATTGTCTCATGTAATTGATACAATTAACGCGTTGATTGATGAGACGGTATCCATTCGTGCGACAACCGGTCAGGAAAGCGTTAAGACCACCAATGAGAGTATGATTGTTCTTCTGGTCATTGCGGCAATCGCAATTATTCTTGCCATGATTATCTGTGCGCGGGTAACCAGAACGATTGTCAGACCTGTACAGGAGATTGAGGCTGCAATGGAAGGGCTTGCAGACGGTAATATGAAGCAGGAGCTGACTTATGAATCTGAAGATGAGTTTGGGGCGCTTGTGAAGAGTGTACAGACAACATGTCAGAGATTAGAAGAGGTGGTACGCGACTTGTCTTATCTGCTGGATGAGATGTCAGCAGGAAACTTTAACCTCTTTGCGAAAGAAGAAGCATATATTGGTGATTTTGAGCCGTTGCTGAAATCGATTCGTCATATGAACCGCAATTTGAGCGATACGATGAGACAGATTAATGATGCTTCCGATCAGGTTGCAAGCGGAGCAGATCAGGTTTCTTCTGGCGCGCAGGCGCTGTCACAGGGCGCAACGGAGCAGGCAAGTTCTGTAGAGGAGCTGGCGGCTACTGTGAATGAGATTTCAAGAGAAGTAACCACGACGGCAAGCAATGCAAAAGAAGCAAGCGGCAAGGTTGAAGAGGCACAGGAGAAGCTGTCCGTATCCAATGCACAGATGCAGGATATGATTGTTGCAATGGAAGATATCAGTCAGAAGTCTGGCGACATTGGTAAGATTATTAAGACAATTGAAGATATTGCATTCCAGACTAACATTCTGGCGCTGAATGCTGCAGTTGAGGCTGCGCGTGCAGGCGAGGCTGGTAAGGGATTTGCCGTTGTAGCAGATGAAGTCCGTAATCTTGCATCCAAGAGTGCGGAGGCGGCAAGCAATACTACAATTCTTATTGAAGGTACGATTCAGGCGGTTGAGAATGGAACTGAGATTGCAGGCAGAACAGCAGAGGCAATTCAGGCTACCGTAGAGAGTACAAAGAGCGCCGTTACATATGTGGATGAGATTTCAACAGCGGCAGACAGACAGGCGGAAGAGATTTCACAGGTTACTACAGGCATGGATCAGATTTCCAGCGTAGTACAGACGAACTCTGCAACAGCAGAAGAGAGCGCTGCAGCAAGCGAAGAGTTGTCCAGTCAGGCGCAGATTCTGAAATCTCTGGTTTCGCGCTTCAAATTAAGAGATCGGAACAGAGTATAAGAGAAGGAAAGTATTATTATTTGTACTTGAGATGTCGATATAGTATATGTAGAAGTATAAATAGAACTACGAGAAAGGAGGGAAAGACATGGCAATCAATGGAGTTAATTCCTATATGGGATATTATAACTACCAGTCGTCTATTAATAATTTCCGTTTGACACAGGCACTTTCAAAGAATCAGAGATTTATGGAGGCGATTACGCCTGCATCGAAAGTGTCGTCTAACTCATACCGGAATACATCTCTGACATCCAGTATGGCATTTGTTAAGAATTATAGCAGCAGTATGACTGATTTGATGAATTCAGCGAACGCGCTGAAGAGTTCAAATCAGAAGGGCGCTATGGGTGATCTGGTTGTGAGCAGTTCGGATTCTTCTGTGGCATCTGCTACAGAGAAACTGCCGGTTAGATATGCGCAGCAGATAGACCTGGATGTTCAGCAGCTTGCTGCTGCTCAGGTGAATGTGAGCGAGGGAGTGAAGGCTTCCGATAAAGCACAGTCAGACATGGATTTTACAGTCGGCAACGCTGTTAATTCAGTAGCTGTTAAGGTAAGCGCGGCGAATGCCGACGGCACAGCTAAGACGAATGCGCAGATGTTGAAAGAAGCAGCCGACCAGATTAACAGCGGTTCATCAAATGTGAAGGCAAGCGTAGTGCAGAAAGACGGCGTTGCATCTCTGCAGCTGGAAGGCAAATACACAGGCGCAGCGAATACATTTGAGGTAAGCGGTAATCTTGGCGCGGCAGCAGGAGCTGACGCAGTTAAGACTGAGGCGGCTAATTCCAAGTATTCCATAACAACAGGCGGTAAGACGACGAAGCATGAGTCTTACAGTAATGATGTATATGCAGATTCTTATAAAATCGGCATAGAGCTGAAGGGCGTCGGTAAGGCAACGGTTAAGGCTGATGTAGATTCTGATAAGATTGCCACCGCGCTGGGCGACCTTGTTAGTTCATATAATTCCTCGTTGAAGCTTCTCAACGATAATTATGACAGAGGAACAGGCGTGGACAAACAGCTTCGCAATCTTGTTGCAGGATTAGGTTCTGAGCAGTCTTTAAAGCAGCTTGGAATTACTGTGAACAAAGATGCAACCCTGAAGTTTGACAAGGATGTATTTGCAAAGAATATGAAAGATAATCCGTCTCTGACAAAGAGTCTGATTTCTGGTCCAGGAGGAATTGCAGATAAAGCCTTTAATAAGGGAAGCGCAGGAATGAATATGCGCTCTAGTTCTCTGATTAACGGAGACTTGATGGGTGCGCAGGCGGAGTACATTACGAATCCGATGAATGCGTTTAGCTCTTATTCCAGAAGCGGAGCATATGCAATGAACAATTACGCTGCGGTTGGTATGATGCTGAATTATCTGGTATAAGCTAACCAGGAGTGAGAATCAAAGGAGAGACTGAATAGGTCTCTCCTTGTTATTAGATTTATTCCTTTTAAAAAAAGGGATTGACAAGAGCTGTAGGGTTTAGTATAATAAAATCCGCTGGAGAAATACTCAAGAGGCTGAAGAGGCGCCCCTGCTAAGGGTGTAGGT
>CAOKJI010000213.1 GCA_948468495.1 uncultured Dorea sp.
TCTACTTAAGCAGTGGATTTTATTTCCGCTAAAGGCGCCCTCTAATGCTTTGGATAAAAGCACGAAACTGTCTCAGAGCGCCTGCTGTCTGTCATGGGCGGCACAGGCGGAAACTATTCATAGGGGTTCGTGCATTAAAGTTGCAGTGTGCAGGAAATGGAAAAAAAGCTTCCTCATGTCGGCGGAGGTGTCGTACATGCATTCGGGATGCCATTGGACGCCGATTACGAAGGGATGATTGTCAGATTCCAAGGCTTCAATTACCTGGTCGGAGGTTCGGCCAGTCGGAATGAGATGTGAGGCTGGATGTTTGATGAACTGGTGGTGAAAACTGTTGGTATAAGCGTATTTTCCATAAATATTATATAGCATGCTAGATTTTTTGAAAAAAACCCGATGGGAGATATCACTGCGTTTTGCAGAGCGCTGAATGTGTCCGATATGTGCGTCGGGGTACAGAGATGCATCTTGATAGATGGTTCCTCCCATAGCAATATTTAGAATTTGCATGCCCCGGCAGATGGCAAGTACTGGCTTACCTGAATCGAGAACTGTTTTCATAAGATTCAGGTGAAAGAGGTCTGTTCTTAAGTCGGTAGCGCCATTTCTCGGGGAGGGCTCTTCCTCCATAAGAGCCGGTGTGACGTCGTCTCCGCCGCAGAAGAGGAAAGCGTCGCAGAATTGCAGCATGCGGTGGTGAGGCATTTGCTCAGTACATGGAAGGACGACGGGAAACCCGCCGGAGTTTTCAATGGCATGAATATAGGGCTGACTTATAAATTGCTTTTCTTGTGTGAAACCGCAGACTGCGATGCCAATAATAGGAATCATGATTCAAACCTCCAGAAAAATCAGTTATATGATGAAAAAATAGATTGTATGCTATATATTTTAGTATTCGTTAAGCATAGAATATTTTTTGGACTTGCGTATAAAATACCGGCCCTTAATGATAATAGTTTATGTATAGGCAGGGAGGATTATTATATATTTGAGCAATTGTTCTATATGCCAATTCGGCCTTTTCGCAAGGTATATCTACAGGGTATGTCGTAATACATGCCCTCCGGCCTGGTGGTCATTGTTCGATAAGGGGAGCTGGGGATACAAAAAGATGCTGCGGTAAATCAGCAGCATCTTTTTAGAGCCTTAAGTAAACTTTATATAACTGGATTTTATTTGTCTGTTTCCTTTTCCTGCATTACCATTGCGCGGACTTTAAGGGGAAGTCCAAACAGATTGATAAAGCCCTCTGCGTCGTGGTGGTCATACAAATCTCCGGTGGTAAAGCTTGCGAGAGATTCGCTGTACAGAGAATATGGCGACGTGGTGCCTGCTTTGATAATATTACCTTTGTAGAGTTTGAACTTTACTTCACCAGTTACATATTCCTGTGTACTTTCAATAAATGCCTGAACTGCTTCCCGGAGAGGGGTAAACCATTTGCCTTCATATACAATCTGGGACAGCTTGTTGCCCATCTCTTCTTTTACTTCGTAAGTCGCCCGGTCAAGTACCAGTTCTTCCAGCTGCTGATGAGCTTCGTAGAGGATGGTTCCGCCGGGAGTTTCGTATACGCCGCGGGATTTCATGCCGACAACACGATTCTCCACAATATCAATGATACCTATGCCATGTTTGCCGCCAAGTTCATTCAGCTTGCGAATAATATCGGAAACTTTCATTTGTTCGCCGTTAACGCTTGTCGGCACGCCTTTTTCAAAAGTCATCGTTACATATTCCGGTTCATCCGGAGCCTTCTCCGGGGTAACGCCCAGAACAAGGAGATGTTCATAATTCGGTTCGCAGGACGGGTCTTCCAGCTCCAAACCTTCATGGCTGATATGCCATAAGTTCCGGTCGCGGCTGTAGCTGTGGCTTGCGTCAAATGGAAGATTGATGCCATGGGCTTTGCAGTATTCAATCTCGTCTTCTCTTGACTGCATGGTCCATACGTCGGTCATTCTCCAAGGAGCGATAATCTTAAGATCTGGGGCCAGGGCCTTAATACCCAGCTCAAAACGAATCTGGTCGTTGCCTTTCCCGGTAGCGCCATGGCAGATAGCGGCTGCGCCCTCCTTTCTGGCAATCTCCACCAGTCTTTTGGCAATAGCCGGACGTGCCATGGAAGTTCCGAGAAGATATTTATTCTCGTATACGGCGTGTCCCTGAACACATGGAACGATATAATTATCGCAAAAATCATCAACAATATCTTCTATGTATAATTTGGAAGCGCCGGACAATTTGGCGCGTTCTTCCAGCCCGTCTAATTCTTCACCCTGCCCGCAGTCAATACAGCAGCAGATAACCTCGTAGCCAAAATTTTCTTTCAGCCATGGAATAATAGCGGTGGTATCAAGACCGCCAGAGTAAGCAAGAACAACTTTTTCTTTCATTGTAAATTCCTCCAGATTCATTTGTTTTCAACAATTATAATATGCCTTATATTTTTACGCAAGCACTACTATACACCAAAACTTATAAATATGCAACAGGAAATATTGAAAATGAATAATAGGTATAAATATGTTTGCGGTTTGTAGGGTGTGTTCTATAATTCGCAAATTGCAACAATATACATAATTGTTGCATAAATCGAATATGCAATAAAAATGGGATAAAGGAGCTGTCCAAAGCGGTATTATTAATCCGGTGAAATGAATCCATATTCAGATAGAAGCTGCTGCTGAAAAGCTTCATCTTCTGCCGAGCGCATTAAATCATCCATTCGATTGTCACGGATTAGTTGATAATTAAGTTCGTTAATCGTAGAAAGAGCAGAGTGATAACTATTTTTTTTTGAAATCCGTACGTCCTGTCTGATTTTCTCAAGTTTTTGTTTTGCAGATTCCGCTTCGTGTTTTGCAGCTTTAGCTTCCTGTTTTGCTAATTCGGCTTCCTGTTTTGCTATTTCAGCTTCCTGTTTGGCCATTTCAGCATCTTTTCTATATTTTTCCTGAGTTTTTCTGGCGACCTGCTGATCCATCTCAAATAATTCTCTGGCAAAACAATGCCATCGTATTTGTTCTTCGGATGTTAATTCATACATATAACTGATTCCCTCCTGTAGTTCTTCTGAATCATTGGTTAATATCTGCAATTCTTCCCACGTTGTGGCCTTGAAAATGCGTGCCCATCGATATAATTCAGAAGAGCGTTACTCTTCTGATACATTATCTAACTGACTTAAGTCTAACACATAGAGTGCAAAATTTCCAGAGAAAATTTGATGGGACTTTACCTCAGAAAGCATGTATTTGCTGTAAAAATAAGGTGTTTTTGGAGTGAGCGGATTTGACAGTTTTTGTTCAGTAAGACCAGTACATCAAGAACACAGGTTTTGTGATTGATGGCGGAATCCAGAATAATAGGATTTTGAATTTCACAGGAAATGATTTCACTCAGTGGAATCTCCAGAAGGGCTGACAAAAGACTTTTCAGTGTGTTATTGCTTAATTGTAAAACAGCACGAAATAAGTAATCGTTTGTCAGTGTAAAGGGAAGCGTGCCTGACGCCTGTTTCCAGGAGTCGTTAGCCGTAAAATGAAAAGAATTGTCAGGTGTTTTTAGCATAGAAATCCTCCTTTGAATAAATAGAATTCTTTTTGATTCAGGCAGAAACTGCCGGAACGAAAAGATGAAATCAGAATTGTATCTAGTACAACGAATAATAAATAACGTTGTACCAGAGCGCTCAGACAGAACAATATAATATTAACATAATTATATAAATAAAGCAACATAATTTTCGAAAAAATTTCTATATATTAAGATAACAATTTGTTACTTCTATATCCAACGCGAAAGTAACAGTTCACCCAGAAATAAATTTTTTAGAAACCATCTTGCATAATATTCGTTAATAATGTATAATTATGCGCCATAAAGAATGGTTACATCTGCTGAAGTGGTTACTATTCATACGTTGACCAATCTACGTCCGTTGGCTAAGGTATGAAATGTAACCTGAAGTGTTTAGGGGATGTATAAATTCGAAAGAATACTTTACATGCATTTGAAAGTGGTATAAACTAGTCGTGGTATTCTTTATAATAGGTAAAGAAAGGAAAGTATAGGAATGATTAAAGTAGGCATTATCGGTTCTACCGGTTACGCGGGCGGCGAACTGGTGCGAATCCTTACAGGACATAAAGAGGCGGAGATTGTCTGGTATGGCTCCAGAAGCTATGTGAATCAGAGATATGCGGAAGTGTATCAGAATATGTTTCAGATTGTTGACGCCGCATGTATGGACGATAATATGGAGGAACTTGCAAGACAGGCGGATGTGATTTTTACAGCAACGCCGCAGGGATTGTGTGCGTCGCTGGTAAGCGAAAAGATTTTATCTGAGACAAAGATTATAGATTTGAGCGCGGATTTCCGCATTAAGGATGTATCTGTTTACGAGAAATGGTACGGGATTGAGCATAAAAGCCCGCAGTACATAGAGGAAGCGGTGTACGGTCTGTGCGAGATTAACAGGGAGGATGTGCGGGGAGCAAGACTGGTTGCCAATCCCGGCTGTTATACCACCTGTTCGATTCTGACGGCTTATCCGCTGGCCAGGGAAGGTATCATTGATATGAGTACGCTGATTGTGGACGCTAAGTCCGGGACGTCCGGCGCGGGAAGAGGCGCTAAGCTGCCGAATCTGTTCTGTGAAGTCAATGAGAATATGAAGGCTTACGCAGTGGCGTCTCACAGGCATACGCCGGAGATTGAAGAACAGCTTGGATATGCCTGCGGAGAAAAGGTTGTGATTAATTTTACACCGCATCTGG
>CAOKJI010000214.1 GCA_948468495.1 uncultured Dorea sp.
CCACGCCATTGACATTTTCTGATTATCCGGGATGACTTCCTACTCCTGTCCTTCTACAATCCATACCCTTCCATAAACCGCATAATAATCGTTGCGCATTGAGCGCGCTCCGCTGTTCCCTGCGGATTGACATTTCCTCCGTCTCCTTTGATTAATCCTGCTCCGACAGCCCACTTCATTTCTCTGTCCGCAAACGGACTAACCTGCCCCGCATCCGGGAATCCGCTCATGTCCCCTTCTGCTGATATGTCCAATCCGCGCATATTCGCGTAACGGTACATCATAACCGCCATCTGCTCTCTGGTAATCTCATCCGCCGGGCCGAAGCGTCCATCTTCATAGCCAGATATTACACCGGAATTTTTCGCCCACATTGCCGCCTTCGTATAAAACTGACCGTCTGCCACATCCGGGAACGCCGCGCCGTCATACGTTACTTCTGGTTCTCCCTCCATACGATAGAGAATGGTTGCAAACTGAGCCCGGGACAGTCTCACGCTTGGACCAAATTCGGTCTCGCTCATTCCTGTCATAATTCCCCGCTCGTTCACGAATGCGGCGGATTCCGCATACCAGTCGCCGGTGTTCACATCTGCGAAGGGGACACGTTTGATTTCAACTGGAATAGTTTCTATATTGCCCTCTCGTGTATCTTCCATGGTAAATGAAGCCTGCATCGAGTTTCCAGAAAAATCATCAATATAGAAGCCTCCGTCCCCCTCAGAGTAATGCATTCCTTCCGAATCTTTCAATTTCAAAGGGCTAAACCATGTATATCCCGAGCTATCAAATACATTAACTGGCTTAAGCTCTCCATCTCGTGTCTCCAAATTATTACCAAATAATTCTTTAGAAAGAAATTTTGGGGCATGATTCACTACAAATGTATATGATTTTTGGGGAGACCACTGTATTTCACCCCCATTTCCAACAATTCCGGTAATTTCTGTTAGATAATTAAAACGGGCATTTAAATAAACTACAGAACCAGATATGTCAAGATTCCTTAGCTCATTATGATGGCAGCTTACATTCCAAAACTCTCCATGTAACTTTAAATAAGACAGCCGGTTATTATTACACCTTAATTGCGTCATTCCTTCCAGACTCTCTATCTCCAAAGAAGTTAAATGATTATTGCTACAGTACAACTCACCGATATCAACACCTTCCAAATTCAATTCTGTAAGCTGATTATCAGAACAATCCAAAATTGTAATCTTATTCATCCCGCTTACGTCTAATGTTTTTAACTCTCTGTTACTACAATGTAATGCATCCAGATTCGTAAAATATTTAATCCCTTCCAGAGATTCGCACCCCTCCGCGTCTCCCTCTTCAAAGGTTATCACTGTCACAGAAGCAATTTCTTCCTCCGACAGTTGTCCATCATGATTGCTGTCTATTTTCTCAGATACATAACTCCGAAAAGCGGCGTCCGGAAAATGCACTTCATCAACTGGAACATCTGACGCCAGAGACATATTCCCAGCTCCTATCCACAAACCAGCGCTTAACAACAATCCCAACAATATCTTTCGTTTCATAAAATCACTTCCCTTTCTTTTTAACTTACTATTGCGTCCTACCGTATCAAATCTTTTATATAAAAATCCTCTGCAGACACAATATTTTAAAAATCTTCGTCTGCAGAGAATATAAACTAACACCCCTGGCCTTATCTTTAATCAGCCTGATTCAGATTCTACAATCCATATCCTTCCATAAACCGCATAATAATCGTTGCACATTGAGCGCGCTCCGCTGTTTCCTGTGGATTGACACTTCCTCCGTCATGGTTAGCATCCAATTACAAACCGGTCCCTAATTATCCCTATTAATATTTTACTTTTCATATAGTCACTACTTTATTTACTTTTCAAATAATCATTAAATCTTGTCATAATAGTAGCACATACCGCACGGCTTGCATTTCCCTGCGGATTTATTCTTCCGTTGTCTCCTTTAATTAAGCCGATTTCAATTGCCCAGTTCATTGCTTCTCTCGAAAAATCACTCACATTTTCACTATCAGGAAAGACAGACAAATCTACTCCCATAGTCTCAGGTTTATTCCCGCCCAAATAGCATCTCACCATATACCGATATAGCATTGTTGCAATTTGTTCCCGGGTAATTATATCAGAAGGTCCAAATCTGCCATCTTCATATCCCGTAACAACACCTTCACCCTGCGCCCATAATGCGGCATCCGTATAAAATTGACCATCTGCTACATCTGAAAATCGTTCCTCATAATTCATTTCCGGCTCTCCACTATCTCTCCACAATATTGTTGCAAACTGAGCGCGGGATAATTCTTCGCCAGGACCAAATGTAGTCTGCGTAAGCCCTGTCATAGTTCTATTGAAGTATGCTCTTGCTACATAATCATAAAACCATTCTTCCTCTGAAACATCCGTAAATGGCACCGGCACATAACCGTATTGTCCATAGCACGTACTGTCATACTCATCTTCCCCACAAACTAATACTACAATCTCACTCCCTTTATAAAATTTTTCTCCAGCTATTCCACAGATTTCAAATGAAATTTCCGCATTGGGTTTCAATTCATTTTTGATTACTGCCTGCCATTCCCCATGGGCAGATTCCTGTTCATCAACTACATCATTCTTAACAATTCTCCATCCTTCCAAAATATTTTCCTGATTGATGATACGAATCCGTAGTGTCTCTGCCGGATATGTATTTTCCGACTGATTATTTATACTTATTTGAAGTATTGCTTCTTCTTCAGATTCTTTCTGCTCCAGAGCTCTTACATGAACTTTAAGAGGACGCTCATCCTCTGCTTTGGATGGAAAACCCACCATTGTCACAATAAGCAATGCTAATACTGTTACGATACTTATTCCAATTCTTTTCATTTTCATATCTTCTTTCCATTCATTTATTTTTATCATCTTCTACAACCTATATCCTTCCATAAACCGCATGATAATCGTCGCACACTGAGCACGCTCTGCTTGTCCCTGAGAATCAACCATTCCTCCATTGCCTCTGACTAATCCCTTTCCAACAGCCCACTTCATCTCCTTATCCGCAAACGGACTAATCTGTCCTGCATCCGGGAATTCGCTCATATCTCCTTCCATCGACGTATCCAGTCCCAGCATATTCGCATAACGATACATCATAACCGCCATCTGTTCTCTGGTTATTTCATCCGCCGGGCCAAATCTTCCATCCTCATAACCGGAAATAACACCCGTACTTTTCGCCCACATTGCCGCCGCTGTATAAAACTGTCCGTCCGCTACATCCGGAAATGCCGACGGGTCGTATGCCACTTCCGGTTCTCCCTCCATACGGTAAAGAATGGTTGCGAACTGGGCGCGGGATAACTTCACACTGGGACCAAATTCCGTCTCATTCATCCCGGTCATGATTCCTCTTTCATACACAAAGCCTGCCGCATCATAATACCAGTCATCTACCGTCACATCCGTAAATGGAGATTCCCACCAGGCGAAAACAGAATCCAAATCAAGATTAGAAACATCCAGCCACCACAAACACTTGTCAAATCCGTCATACAAATTTATCTTAGCACTGCCAATTACACTGCTCGCCCAAACAGGCATTTTATCTATTATTGTGCCGTCTTTGACGTGCTCCGCCAACGCCTTCTTAAGAGCATTCTTATGAAGGGTCACCGTCCCTGCCGACATATCATACGAAAATTCATTAGTATCTGAAAATAAGAACACCTTGGAATTGCCAATCTCAATTATATTATACATGGATTCCAGTTCAAAATAGTTTGTGCCATTCTTAAAATGGAAGACTGCATCCTGACTTCCGTCAAAAGAAACTCTCTCATCTGTAAAGCTCCATGGCCTGCTCTCCTTTTTTACTTCTATCGTAAATTCGGAACGACTGATTTCTTTTCCGCTTAAATCTGTCTGATAACTTCCCAAAAATATCACTGTAACCGCATAGTTTCCCACTTTGGCAAAATTTGATATATCAAATGTGTTGTTAAAATAATTCTCCTTTTCCAAAAGAGGAATATCAATATAATCTTCCGTTATCAGGTTTCTGTAGTCATTCATAATAGATGTCAGCCGCTGGCCATTCACCATAACTTCAAGTCTCAGATCATCAACAGCATAATCTCCAAGACTTGCAGGTACTCTTAAATATCCTCCTTTCCATTCAATAGACGATACAGTCACTCTCGGAACTTCTGCTGTCTCTGCATTTACTTCAATCTCAGCAGATTCAGCTACTCCCGCTGGTTCTTCTGTCTCCAATGTCTCTTCTGCCTGTACACTTTCAAAAACCGCTGCCTCTTCTGCGCATACTGGTAAAATAGCGCTGCATACTAGCATGGCTGTAAGAATTAGAATTGAAAATGTTTTGCTTGTCTTTCCCTTTTTCATTCTCTTAACTTCCTTTCCACTATGATTCGCCCTATATAAATAAATCCAATTTCAGGTCTTTATTTCACGTCTACACAAATGCTATAATCCATATCCATCCATAAACCGCATGATAATCGTCGCACACTGGGCGCGCTCCGCTGTTCCCTGCGGATTGACATTTCCTCCGTCGCCTTTAATCAGGCCTTCACCGACTGTCCAATTCACTTCCCTCTCTGCAAACGGACTAATCTGTCCTGCATCCGGGAATCCGCTCATATCTCCTTCCGCCGATGTATCCAGTCCCAGCATATTTGCATAACGATACATCATAACCGCCATCTGCTCTCTGGTAATTTCATC
>CAOKJI010000215.1 GCA_948468495.1 uncultured Dorea sp.
CCCCCTGTCTGAGTACCACTTCGCCTGTTTGCTTATCAAAGACAGTTTAGCACACTTTATTTCTTGTCTCAAGGTATGAAATAGGGTTCACAGGTTAGCCGATAATTCCCGGGTTGCTATTCGAGCCAGAGGCCGCTCATAGTAACGATTCGGGGCGGTA
The DNA here is from genome assembly GCA_948468495.1 of uncultured Dorea sp. Next base: position 161 of record CAOKJI010000215.1, read on the forward strand.
TTCATACTTAACGGAGTGCTAATGTCCGTTATGATAAAGTTTGCTTCGCAAAATCGCCCCTCACTCCTGAATCATGTTTTCACGGAACAGTAACCACGCCGCCTGCTCCGGCGTGCGAACTGTAACACAACCCTTGCTTTTTTCCCTGAATGGTATTATACTACCCATATGCGAAACCGAAGAAAGGAGTTAAACACATGTCAAAGATTTTCAAACGTTTATTAGGATTAGCTGCAGTCGGAGGTGCTGTAGCGGCAGGAGTAATATATTACCTTAACAATTCTGAGAATAATGATGATGACTTTCTGGATGAATTTGACGATGATTTTGATTTGGACGATGATTTAAATCCGGCAGCCGAGAGAGAATATGTTTCTTTAAATACCGCTCCCAAAGCCGGTACCGACGAGCCGGAAGAAGAGAAAAAAGAAGCGGCGGATGAGGCAGATAACGCAGAGCCCGCTGCCGAAACCGAAGCAGAAAAGGAAGATCAGGGAGAAGACAATTCAGATAAAGAAGAAACTACAGATAAGAAATCCAAGAAATCCAAATAAAACGTCAGGTAAAGGGGAGACGCTTCACATAAAGAAGCTGTCTCCCCTGCATAATTACTATATTTCTTCTTTTTCCTTCTTAGCCTTCGCCTGAAGCACTTCAGTCTGAAATACATAATTGCGAATCAGCGCTTCTGCTTTCGGCGACAATTCAACATACTGACAGCCATAACCATGCAGTCCTTCCCTGCGCACAGGCCGCATTTTCTGAATACGGGCGGTAATCAGCGGTGATTTTAATTCTGGAAAAATAACAGATAAAACCGTACCCGGCTGAAACTTTTGTCTGGAAACAAATTGAAAACCTCCGGTTCCAATGTCCTTTACTTTAACCGGTATTGAGACGGATTGCCCTTCCAAAAGCAATGAGACGCGAAAAGTCACATAAACCCGGAAATTCTTTCTCTGTTCAGGAATATCATTGGTAATAGCGCGAACGATATAAACAGTCCTGTTATCAAACAGCCGGCAGGGATGAACCTCCTCCGACATAGTGTAAATAAACGCCCGAAAGTCATATTCTTTTCCCTCTGGCATCAGGAAAAACTTCCTCGGGAAATCTTCGGAAGGTTTCTCGGAGAAAACCAGAACTATCGTATCCAGACTTTCTCTTTTGTACTCCGCCTCCGTCAGATATGCACAGTCCATATTGTAAAGAGTTCCATTTTTCAAATTCTGCAAATCGCCCATAAACAATCCCTACCTCCTCCTTACCTGCAAACAACTATTCCTATCATTCATTCTATCAGAGAAAAATACCGGATGCAAGTCTGAACTAGACCCTCCAAACCCTGCAAAGTATTTCGGCCGCCTCTTTGATTTCTGCTTCCGACAGATTCGCATACCCCAAAAGCACAGTTCCTTTCTCCGTCTTATCTCCGATAATATAATCCGACAGCCCGTACACCCTGATTCCCTTTTCTCCCGCCCTGCATATCAAATCCGCCTCCGTCACATCCCCCTCAAAGCTTAGAAGCAGATGTACCCCCGCATATTCTCCGGAAATCCTGCACCTTCCGGCAAGCGGAGCGAGTCCCTTAATCAGCAGGTCATGTCTTCCCTTATAAAGCGCTCTGGTTTTGTTCAAATGTCTCTCATAATAGCCGTCTTCTATAAAGCGCCGCACAATCAACTGGTCAACCACAGATACCGTCGAACTGATAAATCCACATTGATTCCGGTAACTGTCAGCCAGCTCTTCTGGAAGCACCATATAACTCATACGGATAGCCGGCGCGATGGATTTTGAAAATGTTCCCAGATAAATAACCTTCCCGCCCCTGTCATACCCCTGAAGCGCAGGAATCGGTTTTCCCTTATACCGGAACTCGCTGTCATAGTCATCCTCGATGATATAGCGCCCTTCTACCTCATTTGCCCATTTTAGTAACTCCATCCGCCGCTTCATGGGCATCACAATCCCGGTAGGATATTGGTGGGAAGGCGTTACATATGCCACGTCCGCCTCTGTTTCGCGAAGGGACTCAACTTTCATTCCATAGGCGTCCATACCGACGGGACATACCTGATACGACTGGCTTACAAACAAACGATACGCTTGTTTGTAAGCAGGATTTTCCACCGCAATGACATGTTCTCTTCCGATTACCGAGCATAGAAGCATCAGCAGGTAATCGCTTCCTGCTCCCACGATTACCTGCCCTGGATGACAGTTGACGCCTCTTGCCTGATACAAATACTTACAGATTGCTTCCCGGAACCCCCTTTCTCCCTGGGGATTCCCAAGACGAAACAGCTCCACCCTGTCGTCCAGCAGAATTTCCTTTGACAATTTCCTCCATGCATTGTAAGGGAAACTCTTTAAATCCACGCCGTTCGGCGTAAAATCAAATCTATAGCATTTTTCCTTTCCCTCTTCTTCCTTCGCACAGGTTCTCTGTTCCTGTACAAGATGTACAAGCCCCTCAATCTCCGCCGCAAAAAATCCCCGGTAAGGTTCCGATTCAATATAGCCTTCCGAGAGAAGCTGTTCATAGGCAAGCTCCACCGTACTCCTGCTGACCTCTAAGTGCTTCGCCAGAAATCTTGTCGACGGAAGTTTTTCCTGATAGGAGATTCTGCCTGTTATAATATTTTCCTTAATATACTGATAAATCTGCTCATACAGCGGTCGCTTATCTTTCGGATTTAAATTCATTGTCAGTTCATTCATATCCCTTTATTAACAAACCCACAGCACGCTCTGGCGCTGTGGGCATTCTCCCTCCGTAAATGTTTTATATCACACATTATTTCCTGATTTGCTCGAATTGATTACTTCGGCAATTTAAAAGAACTTTTCAGCGATACGATGCGGTTAAATACAAGCGCAAACGGCGCAGAGTCCTTCGCATCAATACAAAAATAACCGTTTCTCACAAACTGAAAGCTGTCATATGCCTTCGCTCCTTCAAAATTCGGCTCTACATAGCAGTTCTTACGCACCTCAAGGGAATTCGGATTGAGATTCATGGAGCCGTCTTCCTCGTTATAGACTCCTTTTTCCTCATCAATCAGATTCTCATAGAGGCGAACCTCGGCCTGCTTCGCAAAGGGAGCCGCCACCCAATGGATAGTTCCCTTAACCTTTCGGCCGGTAAATCCGCTTCCGCTCTTCGTCTCCGGATCATAGGTACAGTGTACCACCGTCACGTTACCTTCCACATCCGTCTCATAGCCCGTACATTTCACAAAATACGCCTGCATCAGACGGACCTCGTTACCTGAGAATAAACGGAAATATTTCTTCGGAGGCTCAATCATAAAATCATCCCGCTCAATATAGAGCTCCCGGCAGAACGGAATCTTTCTCTTTCCAAGGGCTTCATTCTCCAGATTATTCTCCGCCTCAAGCCACTCCGTCTCTCCTTCCGGATAATTGTCAATCACAAGCTTAACCGGATCAAGAACCGCCATCATACGGGAACGCTTCATCTTAAGGTCTTCCCGAATGCAGTATTCTAGCATCGCATAATCCACAGAGCCCTGAGCTTTAGACACACCGCACAATTCCACAAACATCCGCAGAGATTCCGGCGTAAACCCGCGCCGTCTAAGAGCCGCAATGGATACCAGCCTGGGATCGTCCCATCCGTCAACCACGCCGTCCTCCACCAGCTTCTTGATATACCGCTTTCCGGTCACCACATTCGTCAGATACAACTTGGCAAATTCAATCTGTCTCGGCGCCGGGTCAAATTCGCACTCCCTTACCACCCAGTCATACAGCGGACGGTGATCCTCAAACTCCAATGTACAAATCGAATGGGTAATCTTCTCCACCGCATCTTCAATCGGGTGCGCGAAATCATACATCGGATAAATGCACCACTGATCCCCGGTATTGTGATGGGTCATATGAGCTACACGGTAAATCACCGGGTCGCGCATATTAATATTCGGAGACGCCATATCAATCTTCGCCCGAAGCACCTTCTCCCCATCCTGATATACGCCGTTCTTCATCTCCTCAAACAGCTTTAAATTCTCCTCCACAGACCGTTCCCGGTAAGGGCTGTTCTTTCCCGGCTCTTTCAGGGTCCCCCGGTACGCTCTCATCTCTTCCGGACTCAAATCACAGACAAATGCCTTGCCTTTTTTAATTAATTTCACCGCACACTCATACATCACCGGGAAATAATCCGACGCATAGTACAAATGGTCTTTAAAATCAGCTCCGAGCCATTCCACATCCGCCTTAATCGACTCTACAAATTCCATATCCTCCTTCGTCGGATTGGTGTCGTCAAACCGAAGATGGAATGTGCCGTGATACTTCTTCGCCAGACCGGAATTTAAAATAATAGACTTCGCATGTCCAATATGCAGATAACCGTTAGGCTCCGGCGGAAATCTGGTACAGACCTCCTTATATACGCCTTCCGCAAGGTCCTTATCAATCTCCTGCTCGATAAAATTCTTTGAAACCACTTCTTCTCCCATGAGATATCCTCCTCATCACTCGTTCTCATCATGTTTTTTATCTTATCATACTTCCCCA
>CAOKJI010000216.1 GCA_948468495.1 uncultured Dorea sp.
ACTCTTTCCGAGAGCGCTGTTATTGCAGGAATTACCCAGAACCCTTCTGCATATAATCCGATTAACTATCCGGAAGAGAATGCCAAGCGGCGTTCTAAGGTTCTCGGTGATATGCTAAAGCAGGGATATATCGACCAGGCCGCCCATGACGAAGCTATGGCCGACGATGTTTATGCCAGAATCCAAAGCGTCAATAATGAGGTGGGACAGGATTCCCCATACACTTATTTTGTAGACGCTTTATCCGAGCAGGTAATCGACGACCTGATTTCACGTCTTGGCTATTCGGAATCTCAGGCTTATAACGCTCTATACAGCGGAGGTTTAAGTATATACACTACACAGAATCTTGCGATGCAGCAAATCTGCGATGAAGAGATGAATAATCCCGCCAACTACCCATGGCTGACAGAAGTAGGTATAGGCTACGCTTTGACGGTCACTCGTGCTGACGGAACCGTAGAGAATTACAGCTCCAGCCATTTACGACAATACGCGCTGAATGCCAGGGGGGACAGACAGGGACTCCTGTATTCTTCCGAAGAAGAGGCCAGAGCTTTTGTAGAAGAATGGAAATCTACCATTGCAAGGGAAGGGGACACTTATATTGAGAATTTAACTTTAACCCCCCAGCCTCAGGCGGCGGTAACCCTCATGGATCAGACCAACGGACAGATTAAGGCAATCGTAGGGGGCCGCGGTGATAAGACTGCAAGCCAGAGTTTGAACCGGGCATATCAAGGGTCCCCAAGACAGCCCGGCTCCTGCTTTAAGATTCTGTCCACCTATGCTCCAGCTCTGGATACCTGCGGAAAGACTCTTGCAACCATTATCCGCGACGAGCCCTGGCACTATTCCAACGGCGCGCCATTGAAGAATGCATCCGGCGGTTATCTGGGCGACATCACGATGAGAAAGGCCATTGAGCAATCCCAAAACGTCTGTGCAGTTAAGACGATTAATGAAGTTACCCCGGCTTTAGGGTATCAGTATGCACAGAATTTCGGCCTTACTACTTTGGAGGAAACCGACAAAGTAGAATCCATTGCTCTTGGCGGTTTGACAAAGGGCGTATACAATTACCAGCTGTGCGGCGCATTTGCCGCGATTGCAAACGGCGGCGTCTATAACAGTCCTACGCTTTATACCAAGATTCTTGACCACGACGGCAATGTACTTCTGGAAGGAAACAAAGAAACCAGAGCCATTATCAAGGACTCCACCGCAGCTCTGCTTACCAGCGCTATGCTGGATGTTGTTACCAAGGGTACCGGACGCAACGCCAGACTTGACAATATGCCGGTAGCCGGCAAAACCGGAACCACCGACCACGACCAGGATCTTTGGTTCTGTGCATTTACACCATATTATACCTGCGCAGTCTGGGGCGGCTATGACGAGAACAAGTCCCTGACCAGTATTGATACCCAGTACCGTTTCCGAATCTGGAGAGGAATTATGAGCCGAATCCACGCCGATTTGGAATATAGAGACTTTAATATGCCCACATCGATTGAGCGGAAAACCGTCTGCTCTATCAGCGGTTGTCTTGCAAGAGCCGGATCCTGTCCGGCAGTTACAGAATTCTTCGCCGCAGGAAGCGTACCAGATGAAGTATGTCCTGGACATGGCGGCTATAGCGACGGATACGATGACAGCGGAGAAGAGGGCGAGAATCCTAACGGTGAAAATCCCGACGGTGAAAACCCTGGCGGTGAAAATCCCGATGGCGAGAACCCCGGTGGTGAGAATCCTGATGGGAACGGCAACGGAGGTGAACTTCCTCCAGAGGGTGGTTCCGAACCGATTCCAGAACCAACTCCTGAGCCAACGCCGGAACCAACTCCTGAGCCGGCTCCTGATCCACCTGCTGAATAATATGAAATATAGCAGAAAATGCGTGATTCCTGTTTTGCATACAGGTCTCACGCATTTTTATTAAGAAAGAATCAGTCTTGCCGCACCACAGATTCCCGCGTCATTGCCGAGTTTGGCCAAAACAAACCTTGTATCCTTATTTGCAAAAAATGCTCTCTTCTGAAATGGCTTCTCAATATATGGAAGCAGTACCTCTCCCGCCTTGGATACTCCTCCTCCAATCACAATTACGGCAGGATTCACAATCACCGCCAGATTCGCCATTGCCTCGCCAAGATAAATTCCGAATTCCTCTGCAATCTGAAGCGCAACATCATCGCCCGCCTTCACCGCGTCAAAGACGTCCTTTGCGCTCATCTTTGTCCCTCTCAGAATACTCTCATCTTCATTCGCTGCAAGCCTCTTCCTGGCAAGTCTGGCAATTCCCGTAGCAGACGCATACTGCTCCAGACATCCATGAAGACCGCAGCCACAGCTCTCTTCTTCATCCCGTCTCACGCACATATGCCCAATCTCTCCGCCTGCGCCGGTCGCTCCAACCAGCATCCGTCCGTCAACTACGATTCCGCCGCCTACTCCCGTTCCAAGAGTAACCATGACAATATTCTTCTCCCCCATACCTGCGCCCAGCCACATCTCTCCCATGGCCGCTACATTGGCGTCATTTCCCGCTTCCACACGCATGCCTCCGAGAAGGGCCTGAAGCTCCGCCTTTACTGCTTTGTAACCCCATCCCAAATTCGCCGTACTCTGTACAACTCCTTCTTCGTCAACCGGAGCCGGAATACCGATTCCCACACCCTCTATGTCTTCATTTAGAATTCCTCTTTCCTCTGCCTTCTTCATAATTGCATCTGCAATATCCGGCAGAACCGCTTCTCCTTCATTTTCAGTCCGGGAAGGAATCTCCCATTTATCCAATACATTCCCATCGGTAGAAAACAATCCCATCTTTATCGTTGTTCCGCCCACGTCTACACCAAAACAATACTTCATAGCCTATCTCCTATCTTTATCCTGTTATATGCAAAATACTTTCCGCCTGTGCGGCCCAGAGCTGCCTGACGGAAACAGCGTACCTTATTGCGCAAAGCATAGAAGGGCGCTTTTAACGGAAGTGAAATCCACCGCTTACGAAGACTTGGATGCGCAGGCATTCCTGCGCATTCTAGCCGAAGTTAGCGGTTAGTTCACTGGAGTGTTGCCCAGCTTTGCGTAATAAGGTACGCTGTTTCCGTCAGGCAGCTCTGGACCGCACAGGTGGAATGCTTTTTCATTTACGAGTTCTTTGTAAGATTTTCCTGTACCCGCTTATACAGCTCCTGCGCCGCATTATATCCCATTTTTTTCTGTCTGTAATTAATTGCCGCCGTCTCAACAATAATTGCCAGATTACGTCCTGCTCTGATAGGGAGCTGATGACACACTACCTTATTGCCAAGAAATTCCGTATACTCTTCCTCCAGTCCCAGACGCTCGTATGCTTTCTCCCGGCTCCAGTCTTCCAGCCTGATAACCAGATCAATATTCTGTGTTTCCCGTACGCTAAGCACACCAAACAGCATCTTTACATCCATAATCCCAATACCGCGGAGCTCGATAAAATGTCTGGTAATATCCGGAGCCATTCCTACAAGCGTCTCGTTGCTGACTTTATGAATCTCTACCACATCGTCGCTGACCAGACGATGCCCTCTCTTAATCAGTTCCAGCGCCGACTCGCTCTTTCCGATTCCGCTTTCACCGGTAATCAGAACGCCAACGCCATATACATCTACCAAAACTCCATGAATAGAGATACAAGGCGCAAACTGCACATTCAGCCAGCGAATCAGCTCCGCAGAAAATGCCGACGTCTTCTGCTCTGTCAGAAATATCGGAACCTGGGCTTCGGTCGCCTTCTCAAGCAGCATCGGTTCCGGCTGCAGACTCCGGCAGAAGATCAGGCATGGAATCTGACAGGCAAGCAGCTTGTCATAGATTTCCGCCTTTTTCTCCATATCCATCGTCTCTAAAAAAGTATATTCCACATATCCGATAATCTGAACACGTTCACTGTCAAAGTGTTCAAAGTAGCCTGTCAATTGCAGTGCAGGTCGGTTCACATCCGGGTCAGTCAGATATTTATCCGTTAATCCCACATCTGGCGTCAGGTTTTTTAAGTCCATCTTCTCCACAAGCTTGGACATCTCTAATTTTGGCATTGGTATAACTCCTCCTGTTACATCTTGTCTTTCTTGCTGCTCTTCCCGCTCGCGCCACTTCAAAAGCTTCGCTTCCACAGCGCTCGCTGCTATACGTTCATTGTACCACATTTTGGCGGTTATGGATGAAAAAATTTGTATACTGCTTCCGCGGATGCTTCGTTCATGGCAGGCAGTGCTTTTAACTCGCTAATCTCTGCCTGCCGTATCTCATCTAAACTGGCAAAGGAACGCATCAGTTCTTTTCTTCTTGCGGGTCCGATTCCAGGAATATCATCCAGTATGGAGCGCACCTGTCCCTGACTTCTCAATTTCCTGTGATACTCGATTGCAAATCGGTGCGCTTCGTCCTGAATCCGGGTGATTAGCTTAAATCCTTCTGAATTTCTCTCAATAGGAATCTCTTTATTATTAAAATACAACCCCCGGGTCCGGTGACTGTCGTCCTTCACCATACCGCAGACCGGAATATTTAAGCGCAGCTTATCAAGTACTTTAAGCGCAATATTTACCTGTCCTCTCCCCCCGTCCATCATCAGAAGATCCGGGAACCTGGTAAAACTGTCTTTCCCTTTTCCCTCTTCCTGTTCCCTCTTACCATGTTCAAATCTCCGGGTCAGCACCTCT
>CAOKJI010000217.1 GCA_948468495.1 uncultured Dorea sp.
AAAATCAGCTAATCATGGATGTTTTCTGGATATCCATAAAGGTAGTAGCTTTAAGTTACTGCGAAGAATAACGGGCAGTAATGATTGTAAGCCAGAGAAAGGGCAAGATGCAGAGCATGCGGGCAAGAATGAGAGCGGACGGCCGGTATATAGGAACGCCGAACGGCATGGTGTTATGCGTTGACGGAATTGGCGGCGGAATGATGAAAGGCTGTTTGTACCACGGGTATCAGAAGGAAGGAATTGCCTTCTATGGTTATGAGACAATAATCCGGGTTGCGGAAGAGCTGTTTTTTGCGTTGGATTATCCGTTTCAGGGAACGGAGGACCGGGCAATATGCAGACGCGCGCACAGGTTTTCTAAAAAGAAAGGGATGGAGAGAGTTTTGATGGATGAGGAATTGTTGGAGAAGCATGGGGATCTGGGGACCTTTGTTGTCCGCGTCCAGCACAGACAGCACAGCAGCTGGCAGGGCAGCGTTACCTGGCTGGAAGAGAATCGGAGCGAGTATTTCCGCTCTGTATTAGAATTAATCAAGATTATTGACGGCGTTCTTGATGAAACAGAGGGAAGGGGCGTCAGTACAACTGAGGATAGCAAAAATAGAGAAGGTGTAGTATGGCAAGGAATGAATTACAGAAATTAAAGAGAAGAGAGCTGCTGAAGATGCTTCTGATTCAGGCCCAGGAGACGGAACGTCTGGAGAAAGAGCTGAATGAGATTACAGTGGAGCATGAGATGATGATGGAGAGCTACGAACGTCTGAAGAGCAAGCTGAATGTCAAGGATGAACGCCTGAATCAGAAGGACGCCCAGATTGCAGAGCTGAGAAATACGATTGCTGAGATGAAGCGCTCAAGGATGATTGAACTGGAGGATGCAGGTTCTATTGCCGAAGCGGCGCTGAGACTGAACGGGGTGTTTGAAGCAGCGCAGAAGGCAGCGGAACAATATCTGATGAATGTTAAGAGGATTGGCGGGCTGCCGCCGGACATACCGGATACACAGCCGGAGACGAAGGGGCTGCCGGCCTCGGATGAAACTGAATGGCGTGCAGGAATTTCAGCCTCGGATAAAACCGGATGGCGTGCAGAGATTTCGGCCCCGGATAAAACCGGATGGCGCGCCGGTATCCGCAAAAAGCCGGACACTCCCCGCATCAGGCAGATGGTTACTTTCCAGACCGGCGCGGATGTAAAGCGCAGTGTGACAGCGTGCAGAAAAGACGGGGAGAAACAGAGAGTTCTCGCAGCGGTTTCGGGTGGTGTTCATGGATAAGGAAGGCAGAGAAGAGAAACTGGAAATTCCTTCTATTGAGCGGTTGAAAGAAGAGCTTGCGAGAGAGGAGGCCAGATACAGTTTCCGGAGGACGCTTCTTAGTATTGCCGGAATACTTGTGGTGGCCGCGGCGGTGGCGGCACTTCTGGCAACCCGGATATTCGTGCTGATTCGGATTAACGGGAACAGCATGGCGCCCACACTGGAAGACGGAGAAGTGGTATTTCTCCGGCAGACAAAGGATGTGAAGGAGGGGGAACTGATTGGCTTCTATTATGGGGGAAGGATACTTCTGAAGCGCGTCATAGGAAGCGCGGGAGATTATATAGAAATTGATGATGCGGGAAACGTGTCTGTCAATGGCAGGGCGCTGGAAGAACCGTATCTGAATCATAAGAACCTGGGGAAATGTGAGCTGGAATTTCCTTATCAGGTGCCGGAGGATATGATATTTGTTCTGGGGGATAACAGGGCGATATCAATGGACAGCCGGATTGAGGCAATCGGATGTGTGCAGGAAGACCAGATTGTTGGAAAGGTAGCATTCAGGGCGTGGCCGCTGGCGCGCATGGGAATTATGCATTAGGAAGGTGAGAAGATGCAGAAGCTTGTGAGAGAATATTTAAATGAATGGAAGAGTAAGAAAAGGAAGCGCAGAAGAATCGGCATTGCGGTTACGCTTCTTGTGGTCATGGTAGCCGGGACGGTAATCGGGGCTCTGACACAGTATGGAATTGCCATGACGGGGGATATGAACTGCGGACTGGAAGAACATACGCACAGCGAAGCGTGTTATGAAGATGCTCTAATCTGCGGTCAGGAAGAAAGCGAAGGGCATATGCATGGAGACGGCTGTTATGACGCAGAGGGGACGCTTATCTGCGGGCAGGAAGAAAAGGAAGGGCATCTTCACAAGGAATCCTGTTACGAGCCGCGGCTTATCTGTGATATGGAGAAACATATTCATACAGATGCATGCTATATCAATACGGATGCAGATGTAGAGGAAGCTTCCCTGTGGGATGAGCAGTATGCTTCTGTTGAATGGAAAGGCGCATGGGGCGAAGATCTGGTAACGGCGGCTCGGATGCAGACCGGATACAAAGAGAGTACACAGAATTACAGTATTTCAGAAGACGGAAGCCACAAGGGCTATACCTGTTACGGCCAGTTTGCCGGTGATGTGTATGCGGATTGGGATGCAGCGTTTGTTAACTTCTGCCTGTACTATGCGGGACTTACAGATACCGGGCTGGGGGTATTTCCGGACAGTCCGGGAGAGACGGACACAATCAGATGGCGCGAGACATTCGGAAATGTAAGAGAGGGCAATTCGGATTTCCTGACAGGGCCGGAAGGATATGAGCCGGAGGCCGGAGATATCATTTTCTTCCAGAGAGAGAATGAAGAGACAGCGGAACAAATGGGAATTGTTTCTTCTTATAATAAGGAAGAGAACCGGATTCAGGTTATCGAGGGTAACAGCGGGAATGAAGTAAAAGAGAATACATACGATGCGGGAGACAGCTGTATAACAGGTTATCTGAAATTGACTGAGCTGGAAGCTGCATATAAGAATCCAAACGGAGAAGAGTCGGAAGAACCGACGGCAGATGGTTCAGAGCAAGAGACGGAAGCGGGAACAGAGACAAAAGCGGAAGGTCAGACGACGATAGAAGGAATAGAGCAGGAGCCGGAAGGTCAGACGCCGGGAGCGGATGCAGAACCGGGAACAGAGGAGCAGGCCCCGGAAGCGGATGCAGAGCCGGGAACAGAGGAGCAGGCCCCGGGAGCAGACACAGAACCGGGAGCGGAAGAGCAGGTCCCGGAAGCGGATGCAGAATCAGGAGCGGAAGGCCAGGATTCGGAAACGGACTATGTTGCGTGTACGAAGATGGCGGCGCTGGATGACCTGCAGGAGAATGAGGCCGGTTCAGCACTGGAGAATTACAGCAGGGCGGATATTCAGACAGACAATTCGGAGGGCGGTTTGGCAGACAGCTTAGCGGACAGCGGATGGAGCTTCGACGCTTACTATGTGAATCAGGACGACCGCAGTGATGTATTGAAGACATCTGACTTCAATCTGAAATACCAGATGGAATTTCACACCAGCAGGAATTTTAAGGCGGGCGAGATCGCGGTCCGGGTGGAGCGTAAGCTATTTGACCTGAGGAATGGAGACCCGGTGAATCCGGACCAGATTGCAGTACCGCAGGTGGGGAAGGAAGGAGATAAAGAGGTTCCGGTAGAGAACAGGAACATGCCGTTCAATTATCGGATTATTACAGATGACGAGGGAACGGAGTATCTGGAATTCTTCAATTATAAAGAGATACCGGCGGGGTCCAATGTTGCATGGCAGGTTCTCTATAAGAATCTGAAGATTATGAAGATTACGGATGAACAGGAATGGACGCTCCATCCGGAAATCATTATCTGGGATACAGACAAAGACGGTAATCCGGTATATGGTACGGAGAAGGTGAAGAAGACCGCGGCTGCGCTGAAGGGCCAGACGGATTCTTCGGTAAGGCTGAACAGTGTGGCGAAGAAAGAGTACCATGCGCAGGGGAAGCAGTATACGCCGGAATTATATACCGCATCTCAGGTGCGTGCATATACGGAGAATATCAGTGAGGAGAATGAGAAGTTATTCTTCCGGACGGATGAGAATGGAAAAGAGATTCTGAACGACGACTATTACTATGCGGTTTGGCAGGTGACAATGAAGGGAACTGCCAGCCAGCCGTGGAAGGTTCTGATTCAGGAGACGCCGGGAGCCGAAGGGAGAGTAGTAGGATATAAAGATGATTATGATGTGAACAAAGGCTTTGATGTTCAGATTGATTCCGGGAAGGCTCTTACGGATGGCGTTGCAATCGAGCAGAATGAGAGAACTTCCTGGTCCAGCCGTTTCTATGTTGTAACAGCCTATCCGGCAGCAAACGTAACGCCGGATGAGACGGATATTGCAAATGAGATAGAGATAAGAGCCGTTCCCTGCGACGGCAGGGATGAGATGGCGGTCCGGAAGGCGGAAGCGGAGTTCACTTATAAGAAATTTACCTGGACTTATTCCTCTGACGGCATCGGGATGGAGAAGAAGAGCATTGATAAGGAAGATTATTCCGGCTGGCTGGAAGTATACAGCCGGGTGAAGGATGATTACGGAGATATCGGATTTACCAGTAAGGGGGAATTCCGGGGATACGGGCTGACCCATGAGGTCACAGGCGAGAAGCTGGGACAGTATAAAGAAGGCACAAGCTATAAATTGATTACTGCCGATGATTTCATGTATGCGGTGAACGACAAAGACTATACCATGCTGGGGAAAGAAGATTATTACTATTCCGGCGTAACCATAACGCAGAAGGAACAGGGCTATGATATCTGGGAGGACGCGATTACTTC
>CAOKJI010000218.1 GCA_948468495.1 uncultured Dorea sp.
CATCAGCGGCCTTGCCTGCGGCAAGCCCATCCGGGGACATGTGGCCTTCCTTGGCGGGCCTTTGCATTTCCTGTCGGAATTGAAGGAAGCTTTTATCCGCACCCTGAAACTGGACGACGAACATATTATCGCGCCAAAGCATTCCCATCTGTTTGCGGCAGTCGGCTCTGCGAAGAACTCCGGGCGGGATTTGGACATCCCTCTTCAGGAAATGCAGAACCGCCTGGCAGGACGGATTCAGATGGAATTTGAAGTAGAGCGGATGCAGCCTCTGTTTGCCACAGAGGCCGACTATCATGCGTTTATGGAGCGCCACAAAAAACATCAGGTTCCAGTCAAAGACCTGGCTTCCTACAAGGGCAGGGCATTCTTAGGAATCGACGCCGGCTCCACCACCACCAAGGCGGCGCTTGTGGGCGAGGACGGTACGCTTCTTTATTCCTTCTACCACAATAACGAGGGCGACCCTCTTGGAACCACCATTACCGCCATAAAAGACATCTATGCGCAGCTTCCGGAGGAGGTGGAAATCGTTCACTCCTGCTCCACCGGATACGGGGAAGCGCTGATTAAGGCCGCGCTGATGTTAGACGAAGGCGAAGTAGAGACGGTTTCCCACTACTATGCGGCTTCCTTCTTCGAGCCGGACGTGGACTGCATCTTAGACATCGGCGGTCAGGATATGAAGTGCATTAAGATTAAGAACCAGACGGTAGACAGCGTACAGCTCAATGAAGCCTGCTCCTCCGGCTGCGGCTCCTTTATTGAGACTTTTGCGAAATCCCTGAACTATTCCGTAGAGGATTTTGCCCACGAGGCGCTCTTTGCCAAAAATCCCATTGACCTTGGAACGCGCTGTACCGTATTTATGAATTCCAAAGTGAAACAGGCGCAAAAAGAGGGGGCGGAAGTTTCTGACATTTCCGCCGGACTGGCCTACTCGGTAATTAAGAATGCGTTATTTAAGGTTATTAAGGTTTCTAACGCTTCTGAGCTGGGTAAACACATCGTAGTACAGGGAGGAACCTTCTATAATAATGCAGTCCTTCGGAGTTTTGAGACCATCGCAGACTGTGAAGCCATCCGTCCGGACATCGCCGGAATTATGGGCGCTTTCGGCGCGGCGCTGATTGCCAGAGAGCGCTACGACTCCTGTCAGGGTACCCGGATGCTATCCATCGAAGAGATTAAGGCTCTCGAATACAAGACCACCCTGACCAAATGCAAAGGCTGTACCAATACCTGCCGCCTCACCGTCAGCCATTTCAGCGGAGGAAGAACATTCATTACCGGCAACCGCTGCGAGCGGGGACTGGGAAAAGAGAAACTTAAGAACAACCTGCCGAATTTATTCGATTATAAACTGAAACGATACTTTGGGTACGAGCCTTTGGATGAAGAGAAAGCGCCCCGGGGCGTAATCGGCATCCCCCGGGTCCTGAATATCTATGAGAACTATCCCTTCTGGTTTACCTTTTTTACCAGTCTGGGATTCCGGGTCCTGCTTTCTCCGGCTTCCACCAGAAAGATTTACGAGCTTGGCATCGAGTCCATTCCCAGCGAGTCCGAATGTTATCCCGCCAAGCTTGCCCATGGACATGTGCAGTGGCTCATCGACCAGAAAGTTCCCCATATCTTCTATCCCAGCATTCCCTATGAACGCCGGGAATTTGAAGACGCCAACAATAATTATAACTGTCCCATTGTAACTTCCTACCCCGAAAATATTAAGAACAACATGGACGTTATTGTAAATGGAGAAGTGGATTTTATCCATCCTTTCCTGTCCTTTGCAGATGAAAGCACGCTTTTAAAAGGACTGAATGAGAATTTAGGCGAGAAGTTTGCCATTTCCCCTGCCGAGATGAAGGACGCCGTACATAAGGCGTGGCTGGAGTTAGAAGCCTGCCGTCTGGATATGATGAAAAAGGGCGAGGAGACCATCGAATACTTAGACCGCACCGGCAACCGGGGAATTGTCCTTGCGGGACGGCCCTATCATCTGGACCCGGAGGTAAACCATGGTCTGCCGGAATTAATCAACTCCTATCACATTGCGGTTCTGACCGAGGACAGCATTTCACACCTTCACCGGGTAGAGCGGCCCATTAATGTGATGGACCAGTGGATGTATCACTCCCGCCTCTACGCAGCGGCAAACTATGTGAAAACAACGGAAAACCTGGATCTCATCCAGTTAAATTCCTTCGGCTGCGGTCTGGACGCGGTAACCACCGACCAGGTAGCGGAAATCCTGACAAATTCCGACAAAATCTATACTTCATTAAAGATAGACGAGGTGAATAACCTTGGAGCCGCCAGAATCCGCGTCCGCTCTCTGCTGGCCGCCCTGCGGGTAAGGGACGCCCGCCGGCAAAAGAGGGAGATTCAGCCTGCAAACATTCAGAAAGTGCCTTTCACGAAGGAGATGCGAAAGGACTACACCATCCTCTGCCCCCAGATGTCGCCCATTCATTTCTCTCTCTTAGAGCCTGCCTTTCGGGCTTCCGGTTATCAGATAGAGGTGCTGCCCAACGACAACAAACAGGCGGTAGACATGGGTTTAAAATATGTCAACAACGACGCCTGCTATCCTTCTCTTATGGTGGTGGGACAGATTATGGACGCCATCCTGTCCGGCAGATATGACACCGATAAGCTTGCAGTCATCATCAGCCAGACCGGAGGCGGCTGCCGGGCCTCCAACTACATCGGCTTCATCCGAAGGGCTCTGAAGAAAGCCGGTTATGCGCACATCCCGGTTATTTCCGTTAACTTAAGCGGACTGGAAGGAAATCCGGGCTTTAAGCTAACGATTCCTCTGGTACTTCGAGGCATCTATGCAATTGTATTCGGAGACATTTTTATGAAATGCACCTACCGGCTGCGGCCCTACGAGGCGGTTCCCGGCTCCGTAGACGCCATGCATGAGAAATGGCAGAACGTATGCATTCATTTCCTGTCAGAAGGCTACCCTTCCCGAAGGAAATTTAAGAAGCTGTGCCGGGATATCATAGAAGATTTTGACACCCATATCGAGCTGCTGCCTGTGAAAAAGCCCCGGGTAGGCGTAGTAGGGGAAATTCTGGTCAAATTCCTGCCTGCCGCTAACAATCATCTGGTAGAACTGTTAGAAAGCGAGGGAGCCGAAGCTGTGGTTCCAGACCTTCTGGACTTCCTAAACTACTGCTTCTACAACCAGAACTTTAAGGTGGAAAAACTGGGCTTTGCAAAGAAAAAAGCAGTGATTGCCAATCTGGGAATCCGGGCATTGGAATGGTTCCGGAAGCCCGCGACGGAAGCCTTTGGAAAGAGCAAACATTTCACCCCCCCTGTACGGATTGAGAAGCTTGGAAAGATGGCGTCGGACATTGTCTCTCTGGGCAACCAGACAGGAGAAGGCTGGTTTTTAACCGGAGAGATGTTAGAGCTGATTCACAGCGGCGCCTCCAACATCGTGTGCACCCAGCCTTTCGCCTGCCTGCCGAATCACGTGGTTGGAAAGGGCGTAATCAAGGAGCTGCGCCGTCTGTACCCCAAGGCCAATATTGTGGCAATTGATTATGACCCGGGGGCCAGCGAGGTAAATCAGTTAAACCGGATTAAACTGATGCTGTCTACGGCGAATAAGAATTTGTAGGATGGAAACAGTCTGTTACATAAAAAGCTGCCGGCGAATCTTGACGCTGGCAGTTTTTTTCACTCTCTCTATAAAAGCTCCGCAATCTCGCATTCCAGCGCTTTTGCTATCGCAAGAATGCTGCCGACCGCCGCCTTCCTGATATCCTTCGCCCCCGATTCATACTGCTGAAGCGTCCGCAGGTTCACTCCCGCCCTCTCTGCCAGCATCCTCTGGGAATATCCGCGCATTCTCCGAATCATCTGAAGCCTTGACGGGCTCATCCCATCCTTCATTAACTGTTCTGCCGCATCCACAAACTGCAGTTCTGCCATCTCATGATACACCGGATACATTCTGAGGATTTCATCCATAGAAATCACCTCATATATTTCCTGAAAACTCCTTCCCGTATACCATTGATAATAAGCCAGAATCCAACCGCTCCAGTATTCCGGCGAACAGTCGTATTCAATCTGCGCCGGCGGGTACTCCCGAACATATCCCACCTTCGACAAGGTTTCCATCACAAGCTCTGTTCCGGATCTCCCGCATAAATATGCCGGGTTCCCTGTCCCTACCTCTCCCGCAATCCCGCTTCCAAGAAACAACTCCCAGTATCTGTCACAGTCCATCCCGCATGCATTTACCGCATAGTCTGCCATCTCGCCCAGATTACGCATACAATCATCCAGATAAAGCTCCGAATACGCCCTATTCATAACGATACCTTCCCCTTCCGCATCAAATCCCTGAGATACTGTCCCTCTTCCTCCTCCAAAAGTTCCCTGTAAAATTTCCTTGCATTCTCATCTCTAAGCTTTCTTCTTCCGTAATAAATAATCTCCGGAACCGACTCATACCCCAAAAAATGAATTTTAGCAAACGCTTTCTCACTTTTCAGCATCCACTGTTCTCCCAATTCTCCCAATTTCATGGCAATTTCCAACTGCTCCAGGGAAATCTCATTATTAACAAAAGCTCTGGCAAAAGCAAAATAAGAATCATCTGCCCGATATCCGCAAATCACATCATACGGTTTTGTATTCATCGAAT
>CAOKJI010000219.1 GCA_948468495.1 uncultured Dorea sp.
ACAGGAATATGTATTGCTTAATAGAGAAATTATCCAAAACAAATATCCTTATTTTCACAACACTTATAATTTTCAAGTCCATTAAATATACAGGATTCATATTCTGAATTTTTATAGATTTATATAGAATTTTATGCTACTATACATATTAACCTGATTATTCTATTTTACATAGGATAAATGTGGAATCAAAGTAAAAGGAGGAGACTACATAATGTACAGATTTACCAACGATCCGGGAGACGGAGAAGAAAGCACAATCTTAGTAGTGGAATAGTAAACAGTTTTATGTAATATTAAAACACATTTTTTCATTATCCGGAGCTCTTTATAGTTGAGCAGCACAGGCTTGCTAATTGTACACTCGGTCGATATGAGACAATACAAAAAACAAATGGACTGGAAAAATCCCCAGAAGCATACCGCCTCTGGGGATTTATTTTCGTTATACTATCTCGTCCTTTCCTCTAATCCATAGCCAAAATTCAACTCCCAATTAACACCTTTTTCCCACAAAAAGCAAATCCGTACTTCCGTATCTTATCTGGCCTTATTCCTTTTACAATAAGATCGCCAGCATACTCTTTCCGCTCTATCTGCTCTAATGCCGCCTTCACAGTAGCAGAAAGATCTTTTTCATCCTCCGCATCCTGCACTTTAAATTCCAAAATTATGGCATCATCAGCCTTATTCCGCGGCTCTAACATCACATCATATCTGCCAAAGCCGCTCTCCCTGTTGGATGTAATCGTATAGCGGTCTGAAAGTCCTACCATAAGCCCAAGAACAAATCCATGATAAAATCGTTCCGGCTCACTTCCCGATGGTCTTTTTCCTGTATCAAAATAGCTGAACATCTCCAGACTGACACGATTCATATATGCATTCATTGCCTTCAGGTCATTGAGCAGCAGCGCCTTGATAAACGCATTATAAGAAGATTTTACACTGCCGAACCACCCTTTTATCATCCGGTTAAACATCCGCCTGACTTCAAGGTTCGTCAGAGCCAGTTCATAATTTGCTTCCCTGAAATCATCCTCTATATCTTCATACCTCTCATAGCTAACGACTTTCAGATACCCGCTGGCAAGCAATAGGCTCCAGATTGCTTCCCCGCTGTTATCCAACTGGTTATACACAATCTGTTCGTCTATCGGCGTAATCAGATGCTCCCCCTTAAGCAGCCCTTCAAAATCCTTCTTGATCTCCTCGTCCCCTTCTCTGATTAGTTTCCCAACCAGACTGTTGGAACTGGTATTTGCCCAATATAATCCGGCCTGCTTCTTTTCCAGATAGTTAATAACCGACCATGGATTATAAATATCCGTCTTTTTTCCAAAAGTAAAACCGTCATACCATGACTTCACTTCCTCTTTTGCGCCGCCCAGTCCAAACTCATCCAGTGCCGCAAATACCTCTTCCTCCGTAAATCCAAAGGCGTCTTCATATTTGCCCGAAGTTGTCGTAACAACCTCCAGATTATTCAAATCCGAAAAAATAGATTCTTTGCTGATTCTGGTTATGCCGGTCATCACCGCACGTTCCAGATAAGGATTCGTCTTAAATGTAGAATTAAACAAACTTCTGATAAATCCTGTCAGTTCATCCCAATAACCATTCACATAAGCTTCCTGCATAGGAGTATCATATTCATCCAACAGAATAATCACATTTTTCTTATAATACCGGGAAAGGAAATCCGCCAATGACCGCAGCGATACCGATGCTGTACTGTCTGACATACTCTCGTTAACCTGCTCTATATACTGTTTCTCCTTCGCATTCAGAGGCGTTTTTTCGAATACATACTCACATTTGTTATACTGTTCCTCGATCACCCTGCAGATACTTTTTCTGGCTTCTGCAAAAGAATTCTCCTTGATTCCGGCAAAACTTATAAATATAACCGGATATGTTCCCTGCAAATTTCTATACTTCTCGTCCTTCCATATTTCAAGTCCTTCGAATAATTCCTGCCGGCCAGTATATTTGACCGAAAAAAACTGTTCCAACATACTCATATTCAGCGTTTTTCCAAATCTTCTGGGACGTGTAATTAAGGTTACATCATCGTCTGCCTCCAACCATTCTTTGATAAAACACGTTTTATCGACGTAAAAATTATTCTTCATCCTTAACTTTTCAAAATCCTGACGCCCAATCCCTATCGTTCTAGCCATAAACTCACTTCCTCCCTTTTTCCTTTTCAGGTCTTACTTTACATTCTTTCTGAAAAAACATGCTCCCCTTTACAATCCGTTTTCTGCGTCTATTTTCTTTAGTATACCTACTTCTATAAATAAAATCAATAAACGAAACAAACCTTATATAATCTTAAATGTACCAGATTATTACCAAATTTCGCATAATACTGCATAACTTTTTGTAAAATTCTCTGTATCTCAGTTAGCATTTTATATGCTGTTCTGCACCATATGCCGTTCTATAAATCCACGAAAAGCGCTCTCATTCCTTTAGATAACTATAACAAAGAAAAATCCGCTGGCCGTTCGGGCCGGCGGATTTTCTTTGTTATAACTTCTTTTTCTGCCGTTTAGAAATAGACAGATACAGAAAGAACCAGAGCATGCAATGGACAAAAAGAATCATAATGTCCTTTACCGCAAGCTCCGAACTGCCAGCTAACAAGCCCATCATACCTTCAAAAGCTGCCTGCGACGGCACAAGATAGAACAATGCTGGCACAAAAGGATACGGAATCTCCACAAGAAAGCTTAAAACCGGTACTGCTATAAATAACAGCATGATAATCTTAATATAAGCTACGCCTGTCATCATCCCCGCCGAAACCTTCCCCACAAACAGCCCTGTCAGCGCAGCCACAAAGGAAGAGAATACAATCAGCGCCAACATAAACGCCGCGCCTTGCAGAGAGATACGGAAACAAATACACGCGGTAATCATCGAAGACATACAGCCGCAGACAAATCCCACAACGAGTTTCTGCAGGATATACTGACTATGGCTCATGGGTAAAATCTCATTGACAAACGCTACGCCGTCCTCTTTTTCTGATATCATATTCATCGCGTTAAATGTACATCCCATAAACATAGCGACAATCAGCGTAACCACAATAAGCATGTTCCCAAGCCCCTCCATCTTATCCGGCCGCTCCAGAATCTGAACCTCCATCTGCGCGGCTGTCTCCCGCTGGCTATACAGGCCAGGGAGCGTATGGGCAATCTGCCAGAATACCTCCAGCTCATCCCCCGACAGTATGGTTCCTATGCCTTCTCCCTCCGCCTCCACGCCTATCAAATTCGTTGACGGCTCGTTAACAGCAGCCTGCAACTCTTCCTGCGTCCCAAACGCCGTAACCGTTCCATATCGCTCCAGCCATTCTATCGTCTGTGAATCCAAATCTTCTTTCAAGACTCCAAAATAGAAATCTTCCAGAGAGGAAAAATCTGCGGAACCGGCAAAATTCAGAACCGCCGCCACAATAATCGGCAGAAGAAAAGTCATCAGGCAGAACTTATCGTGCAGCACATTTTTTAATTGGTAACGAATCCCCTTCACACTCATCTCTCCTTTCTCATTTCCCTGCCAAATACATACATCGCCGCTGCAAAAAGCGCCCCGATTACCGTTAAACAGCCCAGATAGTATATCAAATTGTTCTCTGGCGTCCCAAAATATGCATTCTTCACCCCCATATAAATTATGTAGAAAGGATGAAAACGAATCCATTCCAGCTTAATCGGCGTATTCGCAGACATAAATACCGGCGTCGCCGCAAAAATCGTAATCAGCAGATACGCCAGCGTAAACTGGCGGAAATCTTTCAATAGCAGCGCACAGATTACCCCGCTTAAAGCCATAATGATTGACAACAGTGCAGTCTGAATCAGTACCCCGGGCAATATAGCCGCCGTATCTGGCAAGCCAACGTTAAATAATGTAAGCAAACTTGCAAAAACCAAATCAGACGCCAGAAAAACCATCAGTTTAGACAGTAGAAAACAATTTCTCTTTACCGGAAGAATCCCATGGACCCGAATTACCCCCATCCCTTTCTCCTTAAAGAGCACAGCAGCAATCCCCAAAAACCCTACCGCAATCATCTCAAAAAATAGCAGTTCACAGGTAATGTCTTTGCGTGCTTTCTGCTCCGGCGTTTGAAAACCAATAATCCTGGCATTGTATTCCTTAGCGGGATACAGAAGAGAACCCGCATAATCCGCCTGATAACGGCAGGATTTTTTCGTCCCTCCCATACAAAGGACCCGCAATTCTCCATTACCTGCAAGGATTCCCACACCATTTTCATCACCAAGCAGCGCTGCCTTAAGTTCTTCTTCAGAGGAAACTCTCTGAATCAGTGAAGAAGCTGCCTTCTGCGTTTCCTCCGGGTCATACAGATACGCCTGATACCCCCCGGCATTCATGAATTTGACATATCCAAAGTTCACATAGAATGTATAGAGAATCAAGAAACCAAACGACATAAGGAAGAATTTCCCGGATATCATGAGCCTGGCATCTTTCTTAAGCAGCGAGACAAAACCTTTCATCAAGCCAGCCCCCTTCCTGTATACTGGATGAACATATCCTCCAGAGTAGGCTCCTGTGAGTGGACGCTGATAATCTTATCATGGGGAAATGCAATCCCAGATTCCAGACGGGACGCTTCCATAGAC
>CAOKJI010000220.1 GCA_948468495.1 uncultured Dorea sp.
CATGCTGAAGCTTCATTCCATAGCTCGTTGTAAATGCCGCCAGCGCTCCAATCTGGTATTTCACGTAATTTTTCACTTCCTGATAGGACAGCACCATCTTTCTGCGTCCAAACCCCATCAAATCCGGATATCCCGGATGCGCGCCTACCATAACGCCCCGCTCCTTTGCCATGCCCACTACCCGGTCCATGACCATGGGATCTCCCGCATGCCAGCCGCAGGCAACATTTGCCGTAGTCACGTATTGAATAATTTCCTCATCCCCGCCAAGCCTGTAGGCGAAACTTTCTCCCATATCACTGTTCAAATCAACACTGTACATCTTTTTTCCTCTTCTCCTGAATCATATTCTTACGGAATGCGCCCCAAAGGACTGATGTAACGCCGCAAGCCGGCGCATTCCCGGAACTTAAAAATGCAACTATTTATTTACCACGTTCTGCGGATTGCCGGACACATAACACTGCAGGTTCTCCACTGCAAGGTTCATCAGTCTCTGGCGGGACTCCTTCGGCGCCCATGCGATATGGGGCGTAATAATCATATTCTTTGCCTGAAGAAGCGGATTGTCCATCCGAATCGGCTCTGTGGATACCACGTCTACCGCCGCTCCCGCGACCTTACCGCTGTTTAAGGCGTCTCTCAGATCCTCTTCCACAATCAGCGGACCTCTGGAATCGTTGATAATCATAACGCCTGTCTTCATCTTTGCAATGGTATCCTTGTTGATAATTCCTTCCGTCTCGGCAAAGAGCGGGCAATGGAGCGAAATAACGTCCGACTCGGCAAACAGCGTATCCAAATCCACATAACGGCAGGTCTCGCTTTCTAATTCCGGCCGCTTGTGTGCGTCATATGCAAGAACCTTCATGCCGAAGGCCTGTGCAAGCTTGCCTGTATCCTGTCCGATTCGGCCGAAGCCGATGATTCCCATCGTCTTTCCCGCCAGCTCTACTAACGGGTAATTCCAGAAACACCAGTCCGGATTATTGGTCCAGTCGCCCTTCTTTACACAGTCCGAGTGCTCGCCGATATGGTGGCACAGTTCCAGAAGCAGCGCCATTGCATACTGGGATACGGCCGCCGTCCCATAGGTAGGAATATTGGATACCGGGATTCCTCTTTCCTTTGCCGCCTCAACGTCCACAATGTTATATCCCGTAGCCAGAATCCCTACAAACTTTATATTCGGACACGCCTCAAAAGTCTCTCTGGTAAGCGGCGTCTTGTTGGTATACACAACCTCAGCGTCGCCAATCCTTGCCACAATGTCTTCTTCCTTTGTACGGTCATACACCGTAACCTCCCCGAATGCTTCCATTCCTTCCCAGCTAATATCTCCGGGGTTCAGTGTGTAACCGTCCAGCACTACGATTTTCATAGTTCTCTTCCTCCTAATCTTATATTTTGCAGCCTCTTTTCAAGGCTCTCAAACTCATTTAGCTGCCGCACATACAACTCCTGTGCAAGCTCGATACTGACCTTTATAAAACGGACCCGAAAGCCCGCCATACTCTGTACCAGCTTCGGCAGGTCTACCGATATTACGCTTCCAATCTTGGTATATCCCCCGGTGCTCTGCCGGTCTGCCAGCATGATAATCGGCTGTCCGTTGGGCGGCACCTGTATGGAGCCAAATGCAATCCCGTCTGTAATGATATTCCCGTCTCCTTTATGCCGGAGCGGTTCTTCCCTTTCCAGTCTGCATCCCATGCGGTCAAATTCATTGGTAATCTTTGCGCTGTACCAGAAGAAACGCTTTATCTCCTCCTCTGGAAATTCATAATCCTGAGGGCCTGTAACCACCCGGAGCGTCACTTCCTTTTTGGGGAAAATCTCAGGTGTAAGTCGCCTTAGTTCCATATTCGGAAGATTTGTTTTCGGCGCTGCAAAACCAATATAGTCTCCCTTCTCCAGCTTCCTTCCCTTTACTCCTCCCAGCTCGTTCCTCATCAGGGTAGCTTTGCTGCCCATCACCACCGGAACATCCAGGCCGCCCGCAAAAGCAATGTACCCCCTGCAGCCATTGCCATTTGTCATCCCGAAGGAAAGGGTATCTCCCGCATGCACAGGAAACGCCTGATACATGGGAACCGGATCTCCGTTTACACAGGGCGACATATCCGCCCCTGTAACTGCAATCATAATATCTCTCTCAAATTTCAGCGCCGGTCCCTGAAAGGTAGTCTCAAGAGCCGATTCCCCGCGAGGATTTCCTGTCAAAATATTCGCCAGATAAAAAGACTTTACATCCATCGGCCCCGCCGGGGACACGCCGTACTGCTGGCTTCCATATCTTCCTTCATCCTGTACGGTTGTCAGAATACCGGGGTTCTCAACAATTATTCCCATCATCTTTCCCCTTTCTTATACGACCTGACGCGATATGCGCCCTTTTCTGCGTCCCGCTTAATCTTCTGATATTCCCCGGCTGAAACCGGGATATACCGAATCCAGTCCCCCGCATGCACCAGAAACGGATCCTCCTTCGTATAATCGCAGATGGTAAGCGGCGTCCCGCCAAGGATATTCCATCCGCAGGGCTGCGGAAAAGGAATCAGGTTAGAAAGATTCTGCTGCGCCACGATGGACTGGCCTGCAATCTTTACCCTTGGCGTCTCTCTTCTCTTAAAGCGGAACGGTTCTTTGAAGCGTGCAGCATATGCATGTCCCGGCGCAAATCCAAGCATATAAGTATAATATTCATGTTCCGAATGCATCCGTATCAGCTCCCTGACCGATACATCTTCATATCTTGCACAATCCTCCAAATCCGGCCCCAGTTCCCCTCCATAACAGATGGGAATTTCTTTGACAATCCCTGTCTGGGTATCCGCGCTTTTCATGCGGCCCAGACGCTTCTTTATTTCCTCTTTCAACTCTCCAAAGCGGATGATTTCCGGCCTGTAGTGAATCATAAGCGCGGAATATGTAGGCACCATCTCCGTAATCCCCTCCACAGGACTCTCAGTAAGCTCCGTCATAAGCCCCCGCACAGCCTGATTTACCTCCAGGCTGATCTCGTCGCCCAGCTGTACGGACACTGCCCTGTCTCCCGAAATCAGGAATTTTGCGTCCATTTTGCGCTCCTCCTCTCCTTTGTGCAATTTGACTATTTTACTCCGTTTTTATTTCCCTTTTTCTTTCAATCTACCTGTTAATCTGACTATAACACATACGATAACTTTTAAAAAATGAATTATTTGTCTATAATATATTAAGTTTTTTAATTATTAATTGTGTGATTTAACGATTACCAATTGGACAAAAAAATAGCCTTCCGATAACGGAAGGCTATTTTTTTAACCCCACAAATCCCCAGTTTCTCTGGCTTAGATACGTCTCCAGCTTTTCTTCAAAAATCTGTACCGCCTTCAAAGCTGCCTCGTTGGGGTACTTATGTTTAATCTCATAGGTAACCCTCTCCGGCGGCGGTACCTGATTGGCAATCTCGCTTACATATACATCCCGGAGCGTTTTCAGCCGATCCACGACTGAAACAGGCGCAATCACCCACATCCGCTCATCTGACATCATATGAAGCAGCAGCTCAAAAGTGTCCACCTGAATCCGGGAGCGTTCTCCCTTACTTACCCACTGGTCGTGCCAGATCTGGTAATTTGCCTCCCAACTTATGAAAATCTCCCATTCCCTGTCCAACTCGTCTGTATGGATAACCGGCTTTTTCAGTCCGGCCGACGCAGACTGCACAATATACATCTTCTCTCTCAATATAGGCTGGGCAATAATATTTTTAAACTGGAGATGGTGGTACACGAAACCCAAATCTATCTCGTGGTTCTGCAGAAGTCCGTATACTTCATAGGAGTAATGGGTCTTGATATGTAAATTCATAATCTGTTCTTTGGCGCTTAACATCTCCCTGTACAAATCAAACAGAATCGCACTGTTTAACGTGTCCGTACAGGCAATGGTCAGATACAGCTTCTCATGGCGTTCTCTTAAGCGCTGCATTTCCTGCCAGATTGAAACCCACCGCTCTGCTATCGGAATAAATTCCTCTCCCTGAGAGGTAAGCTCAATCTGCTTATACCCTTTCTTCCGCATAATCAATTTCACCTGAAGCTCCTCCTCTAAAAGCTTCAGCCTGTGGCTCACCGTCGGCTGGGATAAGAACAGATTCTCCGCCGTCTTAGTGATATTCTGCGTCTTTACAATCATCAAAAATGTCTCAATCTCTGCCATGTTCATAGCGTTTCTCCTTATATATTCCCACAGGGCGAGCCCCGCGGTCATCCGGCCGTTTCAAATATTAAATATGTTAATATTATACAACGTAAATATTTATTTTTCAATTCACTTTTCCCATGCTATGATAGCGGTAACAGGTAATATTGCTGTTTACAGGTGCTTTGCCCGGAACACTTCTGCGCAGGAGACAGGGCTGAAAATCTGTTCAAACAACAGAACGAACAAGGAGGATTACGATCATGAATGAAGAAAAAGGACTCTTATTTTCTGACGAATACCAGAAAAGCTTAAAAGAACAATTCTGTTATGCGGACGCCGACCCAGAATACGGCGAACGCCTCTTTTTTGAAAATTCCGGCGGCTCCCTGCGGCTGAGACGGGCTGTTGAAGTAAAGGCTGCCATTGAAGAATATCCCGACTGCCCGGAACGCGTCCGCGGAAGAGGATAT
>CAOKJI010000221.1 GCA_948468495.1 uncultured Dorea sp.
ATTCCTTATCATAGATGTAATCTTCCTCCGGCTCCGCCGCCAGCGGATAAAGCATCTCATCAATATCCCCCGTATGTACCTTCTCCAATTCATAAGGTACGTTTAAGTATGTCTCATGCTCTTTCTCCATCCGGTTCATCAATGCATCATAGGCAAGAATGGCGCCCTTGTTATTCCAATGGGAATCCCTCTGAAAATACAGCTCTTCATCCTCTTCGCGAAACTCTTCGTACAAATCAACATAAGAGATTCCCGCCTCCGCCATCTTCTCCGTCAGATGTTCCAGATTCGTATCCGTTCCTTTCCGGTAGAAATACGGCATATGTTCACTGTATAAGCTATTCTTATTCGGCGCAATCGTCAGGATAAATCTGCTCCCACGAGCCTCCGCATAATCCTGCATCAGCTTCAGATTATGTACCGCCGCATACAGCTCCCGCTCATTTAACAAATCCTTCCCACAGTAATCATCCAAGGTTCCGGCATAGTACAGCCAGTCGTCCTTTCCGACCACTACCCGGTCCGTAGCGCCTACTCCCAGAAGCTTCCCCCTAAGCAGCGCATTTGCCGTAACAAAATACTGCCGGAAAGCAAAATGATCCTCAAAATATTCTCCCATTCCGGAAAGGTATTCTTCATACTCCGTCAGGGAAGGCCATTCGGCAAGCGCCGTATTCTCCGTCGTCTCATTCGTAGCCCAGAACGACATCCCGGCAAACGGAATCAGTAAAAAGGCAAAGACAAGTATAATAAATAATTTATACCCGATATTCTTCATAACTCTCCTTCCCAAAATGTAAATCTAAAACCTGAAGTAAATAAACGGATTATACGTGCCGCTCGACAAACTTAACACACAAAGTATCAGAAGACAAAAACTTGCCAGATATCCCAGGGGCTCCATCATTCGCCTGCGCGCCTGCGTTTTCCCACTCCAACTTTCCGCCCGCTTCAGAACCGGCGTACATGCAATCACAGCAATGACAGCCGTCAGAATAAAAAGGGGACTCATCTGCTGCAGAACCAGATTCATCTGCACCTTTCCGAAACTCCATCCGCCGAACATCTTTCCCGCCATCCGGATTCCCTGGGTAAATGTATCCGCGCGAAACATCACGAATCCCACGCATACCACCAACATGGTATAAATATGCCGGAGCAGTCCGGGCAGCTTCTTAACGGAAATCACCTCTTCCAGAAGCAGAAACATTCCATGCCATAATCCCCAAATCAGGAATGTCCAGTTCGCGCCATGCCACAATCCTGTAGACGCAAATACGATTAATTTATTCACACAGGTTCTTGCCTTCCCTTTTCGATTTCCTCCCAGCGGAATATACAGATATTCCTTAAACCAGGTAGAAAGGGAAATATGCCACCTTCTCCAGAACTCCTGTACGCTCTGCGCAATGTAGGGATAACGGAAATTCTCCTGAAAGGTAAATCCAAATATCCGTCCCATGCCTATTGCCATATCACTGTATCCGCTGAAATCAAAATAGATTTGGAACAGATAGGCAAGCGCCGCCGTCCACGCAGATAACAGATTCAGTTCGCTCACCGGCGCCGCAAACAGAGCATCCGCAGTCACCGCCATAACATTGGAAACCAGCACTTTCTTCGCCAGTCCCAGAATAAATCTCCTCATCCCCGATGCAATTTCCTCAATTCCTGCCCTCCGGCTGCTAATCTGCTCCTGAATGTCATGATATTTTACAATGGGTCCTGCGATTAGTTGTGGAAAAAACGAAATATAGAGCATAACATGAAATAAATTCTTCTCCGTTTCAACTTCTCTTCGATATACGTCAATCACATAGGATAAAGCCTGAAACGTAAAAAAAGAAATTCCTATCGGCAACGCCAGATTAGCCATAGGAATCTCCCTATGACTAATCTGACCCGCTGTCTTTAGAACCATGTCCAGATATTTAAATACAAACAACAGACTCAGATTGGCACATACCGCCAGCGAAACAATCCTCCCTCGCAATCGTTCATTTTCTGAATCCAGCAGTCTTCCAAAGGTATAATTCATTACTATGCTGATGAGCATCAACAGCACGTACTTCGGTTCGCCATACGCGTAAAACAACAGACTTGCCAGAATTAGCAGCCCGTTCTTCATATGTAAAGACGGTATCACGTAATACAAAATGAAAACAACCGGAAGGAAGACACATAAAAATGTCATTGAACTAAAAACCATATTACCTACCTGTTACCATTCATACTGCATAACCGGACTGTCTACCGGCTGCATATAGAAATTATACCTTCCAATATCCCTCGTCGATTCCGGATCGCAGATATAGGAAGCGCCGTCCAGATGAATGATAACCCATCCATGCCGGTTATATCCGCCGCTCCGAAGCTTCACACGTCCTTCGATAAATTCAGCGTCATATCCAAGACCCTTTGCGAGAAAATAAAATGCCGCGGCAAAACAATAGCAGTTTCCCTGTCCCTGCTCATACGCCATAATCGCGTACCACTCTGCCCGGGTATACCCTTCCGGCGGCTCAAGGGGATCAGGGAGCCTTAGATAGCTCACATTGTTCACAACCCACATATAGCAGGCGTACAAATCTCTTCCCACTTCGTTATAGATGTTATTCACATGCCCAAGCACACGCATCTGCGCTTCTGAGCCGTCAATTCCTGCCTCCGACCAGTTCAGGTATAGTCGGACTCCGTTACCAAGCATGACATAAAATTCCGCATAATAAGTACCAAAACGGACCTTGTGTGACGTAACGCTGCCCTCGGCTCCGTAAGAACCGTCCGGCTGTTCCTCCAGTGTATACCAGCGGGCGTCATCCTCATAGCACCATACTTTTGCCTGAATCTTCTGAATATCCATAGACGCCTTCACGCCCTCGGCTCTTACCCAGAAGGTTCCGTTATCCACACTGGTCTGTCCGATACTCACATTCTGGCAGCTGGCAGACATCTCGATATCTTCCAGTTCACCCGGCATAAACTTCTCGCAGAAGCGCTGAATCATCGTTGCGCAGACCGCGCGGCTTGTGTTGCCCAGGGGATTTAAGTTACCCCCGTCTCCAGTAATAATCCCCGCGCCTATCGCCCATTCCATCGCTTCTTTGGCAAAGTCGCTCACCTGCCAGGTATCAGGAAATTTGTCTAACCCGGAAGTCTTGTCCGCTTCTGCCGCTTCTGTTTCTTTATCTTCATCAGCTTCATCATCTTCCTTCGAGTCCCTGTATTCCGCGTAGCGATACAGCATCGTGGCCATCTGCTCCCGGTTAATCATATCGCCGGGCGCGAATCTGCCGTCTTCATACCCTGTAATCACCGCTACCTCTTCCTGACTGGCCCACATCGCCGGCATGGTAAAGAACTTGCCGTCCGGTACATCAGGAAAAACATCGCTGTAGCCAACATTCGGAGAACCCGCGATACGATACAGGACCGTCGCAAACTGCGCTCTGCTCAAATTCTCTGAAGGAGCAAACAAATTCTCGCCTTTTCCCGTCATAATTCCCTTATTCAAAACATAGCTGACGTATGGCACATGCCAATCCCCGGCATTGACGTCGTCAAATACATCTCCGCTTAACCCGGATATCTCAACGACCTCATCCGCTCCGGCAACTTCCACAGCGTTCTCATCTGCCGCTTCCTGCGTCCCGCCGGCCTCTGCAGCGCCCGCATCCGCCGTATCTTCCGACCTGTTAGTCTGCTCTAAATCTTCTTCTATTAATTCTTCCGCTCCGGCTGCATCTCCGGCATTCCCATCTGTTATGCTTTCCGACCCGTCTGTCTCTTCAACATCCCCGCCTGCCGCGCCTGGCCCGGTTGACGCTTCAGCATCCGCGTCTGATACATCTTCTATTCCGGCTGCTGCTTTGACGTCCTGATCCGCGATATCCTCCGCAAAAACTGCTGTACCCGGCAGCATACAAATCATACTGACAGCCAGAATAACCGCCGTCAAACGATTCATCCGCTTCTTCATCTTGTGTTCCCTCCCATCATTTTCCTAACAATGTATTATACCCCTCCCCGGAAAATTTTGTCAATATTCATTATTGCCAAAAATGCCGGAAATCGTGACAATTCTGCCGAAAGGACAACGACAGGCTGGCACTTCATCCGCCAAGATATGATATTATCAGACCACGACTTCCAAAATTGTCCGGCTGTCCCCAAGCTGGATTTCATTTGCGCCAGTTACTTTTCTCTTATTGAAATTAAAGCTGAGCAAGTATCCTTTTTGTACATGATAAGCATCCATATATTCCATAAGCTGCTTTTCCCCACGCCTGTTATATTCATTTCCCCGCCATATTTTGATTTCTACAACATACTGCATTCCATGATAATCTACGATGACATCTGTACGTCTGTTATCTCTGGTTCTGGATTCAATATAATAATTCCCTGCGCCATTAATAATTGGCTTCAGAAACAACAGGAAAAATTTGCGTCCATTATCCTCTATAAACTTTTCATCAGCCGAACAATACAGTTCTTCCCAGCAAACCATAAATTTTCTTAAAACCAAATCCATATTAAGAATGCCATTTTGTATAAATTGGTTCTTGCCCATTGCACCTGCAGTAAAAATGCGGCTGCCCACCTCTTCCTCTGACAAAAAATAATTGTATAGCCTGGTTTCAAACAGACGGTTTGCA
>CAOKJI010000222.1 GCA_948468495.1 uncultured Dorea sp.
TAATGAAAGTGAAATCAGTGCTTACATAGTCTTAGGAGCGAAGGCGTTCCTGAGCTTCTTAGACTATGTTGGTACTGAGTTCACTGGAATGTTGTCTCGCCCGGCTTCCTGCAGCGAAGCTTTTCGGGCAGGCCAGGCACTCTGCGGACAGTTATTATCTAACTGCACAGGCCGCCATATAGGCGGTAGACCAGGCAATCTGCAAATTAAATCCGCCGGTTACCGCATCCAAATCAAGCACCTCTCCGATAAAATACAAATCTGGCACAAGTTTCGACTCCATGGTTCCCGGATTGATTTCCTTCACAGATACGCCGCCCCTTGTAATAATTGCCTCATGGTAATCCCGAAGTCCCGTCAGTGTAAATCTGAAATCCTTTATTAGCCGGACAAACTGCTTTCGCTCCTCTTTGGAAATCCCGTTCACCTGTTTCTCCGGCTCAATCCCACTTAATTCTACCATAACAGGAATCAGTTTAGCCGGGAATATTTTTCCAAGAGCATTCTTAAAACAGCGGTTTTTATTTTCTTCAAAGTCCCTAAGAAGCCTTTTATCGAGCTGACTTTCTGTAAGGGCGGGCTTCAAATCAATGGACATCGTTAACTTCTCATTCTGGAGACTGTCTCCGATTCTGCTGCTGGCGCTAAGAACCACCGGCCCGCTGACTCCGTAATGGGTAAACAGCATCTCGCCAAATTCTTCATACAGCTTTTTCCTGCCCTTTAGGATAGTCACTGTAACATTTTTCAGCGATAATCCCTGCAGCCTAGATACATATGACTCCTCTGTCTCCATCGGAACCAGTCCGGGAATCAGCCGGCTTACCTGATGTCCGAACCCCTTCGCCCACCGGTAGCCGTCTCCTGTGGAACCGGTGGAAGGGTAAGACAGACCGCCCGTAGCAACGATACAGCTATCCCCGAAGAACTTCTTCCCGTCCGCCGTCTTCACTGCAAATCCTTCTTTTTCCAGATTGATTTCCTTCACCGCTGCATTGACATGGAGAACTACGCCCTGTTTTTTCATTTCCTCCGTCAGAACGCGGATTACGTCCGACGAATGGTCCGAAGCCGGAAATACCCGGTTTCCCCGCTCTACTTTGAGCTTCAGTCCCAGGTCTTCAAAAAACCCCATCACATCCTGATTGCTGCAGCCATAAAAACTGCTGTATAAAAATCTGGAATCACCGCAGACCGCCTCAAACAGTTCCTCCGTATCACAGGCATTGGTTAAATTGCACCTGCCCTTTCCTGTAATAAATAATTTCCTGCCGGGACGGTCGTTTTTCTCAAATACACTTACCTCATGTCCCCGTCTCGCGGCATGGATGGCAGCAAACATCCCAGCCGCTCCTCCGCCGATAATCAACACTCTGCTCATACTATTCGTCATCTCCGCCAAGGCGGTGGAATTCCACCTTATCCGTTACCATATTCAGCTCATCCTTACTGTACACCTCGTATTCGTCCCAGATTTGTTCCAGCATCTCTAAAGTAGCGACCACCTGGTTCTGCTTCTTCATGCACAGCGCGACCACCAGCGCGTTCACAACACTTAACGGAGCTACCAGCGAATCCACAATGGACGCCATATCGCTTCTTGCAATCAGATTGCAGGAAGAGTACAGATTAATCGGAGAATGTACGCTGTCTGTCAGCGTAATCACCTTAGCGCTCCGGTTGCTGGCAAATTCCAACGCTTTCAGCGTCCGCATGGAATAGCGGGGAAAGCTGATGCCAATCACTACGTCTTCTTTGCCAATCCGAATCAACTGCTCAAAAATCTCACTGGAGGTATTGGAATTTACCAGTGTTACATCCTCACAAATCAAATGTAAATAATAACTCAGGAAACTTGCAAGAGGCGCGCAGCTTCTGATTCCAATTACATAAATTCTTCTTGCCTTCAGTATGGTATCTACGGCTACTTCAAAAGCCTCCTGATCTACGCTTCCCATTGTAAGTTTAATCTTGTCAATATCCGACTGCAGCACAGAGGCCAGAATCTCTCCCTGACTGATACGCCCGTAGGTCACTTCCATTCTCTGTATAGAGTTCAGCTTCGTTCTCACCAGCTCTTCCAGAGCTTTCTGAAATTCCGGATATCCCTTGTACCCCAGCGTCATCGCAAACCGAACAACCGTAGACTCGCTGACGCCTACCACTTCCCCCATTTTAGCAGCTGTCAGAAACGCCGCTTTATCATATTCCTGACGGATATAATCAGCCAGTTTCTTCTGTCCTTTGCTGAGTCTCGCATATTTCTCATCTATTTTCTGCAGCAATTCATTATTCATTCTCATAACCGCTTCTACTCTTTTCTATCTTTCTTACAGCTTAGAGCGTGTTTGAACATGGACAAGACAAAATCAACACAGGAAAACGCCATAAATACTTATGACGTTCCAATAACTTAAACTTCTGTCTCATCTGCCTTTGTACGCTTCTTATGGTTTTTATGATTTTCATTCCCGCCTTTTACTTCAGACTGTTTTTCCCTGGCATACTCTTGTTCAAACAGCTTATGAATCTCCGGAAAACTCTTCTTCAGAGAAATCGGCCGTCCCTTTTCATTCAGAAAACAATGCCTGGTTATACCCTTGCACTGAACCATATTGGTATTCCTGTCAATCACCTGATAAGATACCGCAAGTTTGATGCCGTTATATTCTGCTATCACCGCCCGGATAAGAACGCTTCCGCCGAATCGCACCATGCGCAGGAAATCAGCCTCCACAGACAGCACAGGACTGATAATTCCCATATCTTCCATTCGCTTATAGCTGATTCCCATCTGGTCCATCAGATTGATTCTCGCCTCTTCAAACCACCGGATGTAATTGGAATGATGCACAATTCCCATCTGGTCGGTTTCATAATATTGTACTTTATGTCTGTATAATTTCATCTTTCATCTTTCCTTTTAGTCCGTTGGTAAACACAGTTTCTTTGAGGTTCCTCTTGTACTTCCTCCATCCGGATGCAGCCCTGACCAGCCGGTCTGTGCAAATGTTCCCAGACGGTACATATCTTCCTCTGTAATCGCAAATCCAAAGACATCCTGATTCTGCTTCATCCGCTCCATAGCCGACGACTTTGGCAGCGGCACAATCCCTCTCTGCACTGCATAGCGGATACAAAGCTGAGCAGCCGACACGTTATAATGTCCTGCAATCTCCAGAATCATAGGGTTGTTAAGAAGCGCGCTCCTCCCGATAGGGCTCCATGCCTGAACCAGAATATCCCGCTCCTGACAATACCGTACCGTTAACTCCTGGGTATATCCCGGATGAAATTCAATCTGATTCACCGCCGGCCTGACGCGGCAGTGCTCCAGAAGATTCTCAATGTGATGAGGCAGGAAATTACTGACTCCAATAGCCCTTATCTTCCCTTCGTCATACAGTTCTTCCATTCCCTTCCAGGTATCCCTATCCAGCTCTTTCCAGTCCTCATAGCCTTCTTCCGGAACCGGCCAGTGAATCAGATACAAATCAAGATAATCCGTCTGAAGACGCTTTAACGTCTTCTCAAAAGCTTCCTTCACTTCCCTGTAGCCCATCTCCGTCTTCCAGGCTTTCGACGTAATAAACAGCTCGTCCCTGGGAATCTGCTTCTCCTTCACAGCCCTCCCGAGACTCTCCTCAGTTTCATAAAATGAAGCCGTATCAAAATACCGGTATCCCGCGTCAATCGCCGTCTTTAAGACCTCCGTACTCTGACCGTCGGCCGCCTTAAATGTCCCGAATCCCACGCAGGGATTCTTCACCCCGTTATTTAACGTATAACTGTCATAAATTGATTTCATCTGTATCTTTCACTTCCTTCTCTGTCAATTTTCCTAATGATTGCCTGCTCTGTTTCAATCCCTGACCGGGCAAAGCATCTGCCTCTAAGGCCCGGCGCACATTCAGATTCTATCTTCCGCAGCATTTCTTATATTTCTTACCGCTTCCGCATGGACATGGATCATTACGGCCAATCTTCTTCTCCTTGCGGATTGTACCGGATTCCTTCTGCTCCTTATACAGAGCTTTGCGCTCTTCTTCCGAATATATCTTCTCCCACTGAGGCAGCTCATACAGCCAGTCCGCTTTAGCGGCAACCATATTCTTATAAAGAAGCGCCTTATCAAATACCAGGTTCACCTGGGTATCTTCCTCCATGGTCTCAATCGGATTCGCCTCTTTTAAGCTGTCGTTAATCCCGTCAAGAAATCCGACCATAGTAAGTACGTCCTGACCATACTTCTCAGCCAGTTCCTTCACCGTCCCCCTCACTTCGGTATCCGGCTCCTCAAGAAGCTTCTCATAAATCTCCTTCTCAATCTGAAAATACTCGTCCCAGAATCTCTGAAGCTGACCCCTGTCCGCCTGTTCGTTATATGCAATTTTACGCCACTGATCTAATAATGCAGCACCCATACTGATAATCTCCTTTATTCTGATATATTTTCTATGCTGACTTCCGTCATTTTTCTGCACTGACTATTATATACCATTTGTCATAATTTTCAAAGTATTTCCTTCTATTAAATTGTCTATTTCCAAAAATAGGTGTATGATAAAGGAAATAAATAACCGGAGGTAAATTATGAAACAGATTACATTAGGAACTACAGGAATTACTGTCCCCCAGAATGCTTT